>JAWWAM010000486.1:0-2699 GCA_033721715.1 Marinobacter sp. | reverse complement strand
GGAAACCGTGCACATAGCCACGCTGTCCACCATGCTCACCATCTTCATCGCCCTCCCTGTGTCCTATATAGCGGCCCAGAACACCACCCCAAACCGGCTGACCCTCTGGATCGGCCGTTTTATCCTGGTGTCCAGCCGCTCCGTAAACACCATTATCTGGGCGTTACTGTTTGTGGCTATCTTCGGCCCGGGCGTACTTGCGGGCATCCTGGCGGTGATGTTCCGGTCGGTGGGGTTTATCGGAAAGCTCATGGGTGAAGCCATAGAAGAAATCGACCGGCGCCCCGTGGAAGCCATGGAAGCTACCGGAGCCTCACGGATGAAAGTCGTGCTGTTCGGGATTGTGCCCCAGGTCATGCCGGCGTTCTTTGCCATCGTCATCCTCCGCTGGGACATCAATATCCGCGAGTCCACTGTACTGGGGCTGGTCGGGGCCGGCGGTATCGGCGTTCTTCTCCAGGGGTCCATTGATACCTTCGCCTGGCAGACGGTAGCAACCATACTGCTCGCCATCATTGGCCTGGTGCTGCTGGGTGAAGCCCTGACGAGCATGCTGCGCAAGAAGGTACTGTAAACCGTGATGTTGATGAGCAAAGCCCATGCATGATTTTGATTTTCAGAATGCCAGATATCTCTTCACAGATGTGGATGACACTCTGACCACCGACGGCCGCTTGCACCCCGAAACCTACAACGCCCTGTGGCGTCTGGCAGATGCCGGTATTGTCATAATCCCGGTAACCGGCGGCTGTGCAGGCTGGTGCGACCAGATCATAAGAACCTGGCCTGTGCAGGCGGTTATCGGCGAAGGTGGCAGCTTCTATTTTTCACGTACTGCAAACGGCTCGGTCGACTGTCGATACTGGGGAGACCGTGAAAGCCATCAGGCCGAGCGGCTCGCCATCATCGAGGCCATAAGCTCCCTGAATCCTGCGCTGAACATCACCCTGTCAAAGGACCACCACTTCCGGCTGGTGGACGTTGCCATCGATTACAATCAGGACTGCCGGCTGCCGGATGGTCAGGTGCGAGAG
Source organism: Marinobacter sp. (assembly GCA_033721715.1). Taxonomy (GTDB): domain Bacteria; phylum Pseudomonadota; class Gammaproteobacteria; order Pseudomonadales; family Oleiphilaceae; genus Marinobacter. Next base: position 1,665 of record JAWWAM010000486.1, on the reverse strand, counting down.
GTCATGCAGGAACTGCTCAACCGCGGTTTCCGGGTAAAAAAAAGCTCCATTCACATCAACGTCGCTCAGGGGACCTTTGACAAGTGCGCCATGGCCCGGCGGATGGCCGCCGAGCTTTTTAACCTCTCGACCGAGCAACTGAAGGCCCAGTCTGTTTTCATAGGTGACGCGCCCAATGATGAAAGCATGTTTGCTTTTTTCCCCCAGAGCGTGGGAGTTGCCAACATTGAGCCACACCTCGATCACCTGAAATACCGGCCCGCCTATGTAACCAGAGGCCGCTGCGGCGCAGGGTTTATCGAGCTTGCGGACCAGTGGCTCACCAGTATTGCTTTACCACAATGAAACTCACGAAACGCCAGACCCTGATTCTTGAACAGGTGCGACGCGATAACCATGTCGAGGTAGAGGACATCGCCCGGCAGTTCCGGGTAACGTCACAGACCATCCGCAAGGACATCAACCGGCTTTGTGAACTGGGGCTTCTGAGACGGCGCTACGGGGGTGTAAGCCTGCCCTCTTCCATGACCAATGTATCGGTCATGTCCCGCCGGGGGCTGAACCAGTTTGCCAAACAGGCCATGGCGACGAGACTGGCAAATCTCATTCCCGAGAACGCTTCGGTTTTTCTGGGCGTAGGCAGCACCATGGAATTTGTTGCCCGGGAGCTTTCGGCTCACGGCAGCCTGCAGGTGCTTACCAACAATCTGAGCGTTGTCTCTGCCCTGAGCGGCAACCCGGGTATCGACGTGATTGTTTCCCGGGGCAGCCTGCGGCATTACGATCTGGATCTGGTCGGCCACCAGACGGTAGCGTTCTTCAATGATTTCCGGGTGGATTTCGGGGTAATTGGTACAGGGAGTCTGAATTCTGCCGATGGGCTGATGGATTTCGATCCGCGGGAGGCCGAAATAAGCCAGGCGATTCTTGCAAATTCAAGGCAAAGAATTCTGGTGGCAGATCAAAGCAAATGGGAGCTAACGGCGTCAGTAAAAGTGGCGCCTTTCTCCGGGATTGATCTTTTTATTACTGACTCCATCCCGGAAGACAAACGCCACCTGCTTCCTGACTCGCTGAAAGTAATTCGGACCCCGTAATGCCAAGCCCAGATTCCCCGGACCAGAGCAAGCAGCTGGAGGAAAAGCCGGGAACGCAGTGATTTGATCGCAGCAACCAGAGCGAGGGTATCTCCATGGAAATGGGCCTGAAAATGAGCGATTTTGAGTACCAAAGCGGTTTTCGCAATCAATTCGCCACCGAGGCCCTGCCCGGGGCGCTACCAGAGGGACAGAACGCGCCCCAGCGCTGCCCCTATGGCCTCTATGCCGAGCAGTTCAGTGGCAGCGCTTTTACGGCGCCGCGCAGCCATAACCTGCGCAGCTGGCTATACCGCATCCGCCCCTCGGCCGCGCAGTCGGCCTATCGTCCGCTTGAGGTCGGGCAGTTATCCACGGCACCGGAATCGGAGGTAGCAGCAGACCCGAACCAGATGCGCTGGGATCCGCTGCCGATGCCGCAGGCGGCCACCAACTTCATCGACGGCCTGTTCACCATGGCCACCAACGGTGACGCCGGCACCCAGATCGGCTGCGGGATTCACCTCTACACGCTCAACGCCGACATGACCGAGAGTTTCTTCTACGACGCCGACGGCGAACTGCTGGT
>JAWWAM010000485.1:0-2710 GCA_033721715.1 Marinobacter sp. | reverse complement strand
CCTGACGACCATAGCGGTCTGGAACCACCTGATCCCATCCCGAACTCAGCAGTGAAACAGACCAGCGCCGATGGTAGTGTGGCTTCTGCCCATGTGAGAGTAGGTCATCGTCAGGCTCTTAATACCGAAAACCCCGACAGCATCAGCTGCCGGGGTTTTTTATTGCCGGAAGGAAACTGCCGGGCTCTGACCCTTCCCCCGTCACTCAGTGATATACTGCCCGAAAACACTCGTTACGTTGTTCCGACGGAGATCGCTATGTCCGCGACAGACCACCTCGTTATCTTTGACACCACTTTGCGCGATGGCGAACAAAGCCCTGGCGCTACCATGACGAAAGCGGAAAAGCTACGCATAGCGAAAGTGCTTGAGAAACTCCGTGTTGATGTGATCGAAGCCGGGTTCGCAATTGCCAGTCAGGGTGACTTTGAAGCAGTGAAAGGCATTGCGGAGTCGATCAAGGGCTCTACCATTTGCAGTCTCGCCCGGGCTCTGGATAAGGATATCGATCGTGCTGCTGAAGCAGTAAGGCCGGCTGAACGAGGCCGCATACACACGTTTATTGCAACCTCTCCCATTCACATGAAGCATAAGCTGCAGATGCAGCCTGATGAGGTTGTGGAGCAGGCGGTCCGGTCCGTCAAACGGGCCCGTGGTCATGTCGATGATGTGGAGTTTTCCTGTGAAGACGCTGGCCGCTCAGAGCTGGACTTCCTGTGCCGAATTATTGAGGCGGCCATCAATGCCGGAGCAACCACCATCAATATTCCTGACACTGTGGGCTATGCTATCCCCGAGCAGTTCGGCGAGACTATCCGGCAGTTGCTCAACCGTGTTCCGAATGCGGATAAAGCGGTTTTTTCCGTACACTGCCACAATGACCTCGGCCTTGCGGTTGCAAACTCCCTGGCGGCTGTCAGTAGTGGGGCCCGGCAGGTCGAGTGCACCATCAACGGGTTGGGCGAGAGGGCTGGCAACGCGTCCCTGGAAGAGTTGGTGATGGCGGTTCGTACCCGCCAGGATCTTTACACCATCGACACACGCATCGATACGCAACACATTGTGCCTGCGTCCCGGCTTGTGTCTACCATCACCGGGTTTCCGGTGCAGCCCAACAAAGCGATAGTGGGCGCGAACGCATTTGCCCATGAGTCCGGTATCCACCAGGATGGGGTGCTCAAGCACCGCGAAACCTATGAAATCATGCGGGCGCAGGACGTCGGCTGGCATACCAACAGTCTGGTGCTGGGCAAACATTCCGGAAGAAACGCTTTCCGTTCGCGCCTGCTTGAGCTGGGAATACAGTTCGAGACGGAAACTGAGCTTAATGAAGCTTTCACCCGGTTCAAGGCTCTGGCGGATCTGAAGCATGAGATATTCGATGAGGATCTACAGGCAATTGCCAGCCACACCCGTCAGAAAGAAGAGGATGGTCGGTACGGCCTTGTAACCATGCAAGTCTGCTCCGAAACCGGGGTAGTGCCCAGGGCCTTCCTGACCCTTTTAATGGATGGCAAGGAGCACAAGGTGGAGGCAGAGGGCAGCGGCCCTGTGGACGCTACGTTCAAGGCCATTGAATCCCTGGTTGATTCAGGATGTAACCTTCAGCTCTATTCGGTCAATAACATTACCAGTGGAACCGACGCACAAGGTGAAGTAACTGTCCGCCTTGAGCGTGGCGGCCGTATCGTAAATGGCGTAGGAGCGGACACCGATATTATAATTGCCTCTGCAAAGGCTTACATTGAAGCTCTCAACCTGATCAGTCGCGGTGGCATTCGACAGCACCCCCAGGGAGCAGACGTCTGAGCACGAAATCAGGAAACGGATCAGTACCATGGTGATGACAGAGGCAGAGCGTCAGTATTACCTCGGGAAGGCGGGTATCCACCTTTGGTACGCCCGTGCGCCACTGCCGGGTGCTGCACCCAGCCCCGAATTCCGGTTTCCGGAAGCCGATGATGCTCCTGAGGCTGATCCAGAACTGGTTGTTACCCCATCGCCGCTGTCATCGACGCCACGTGCCCGCACTGATGGCCCGGGCAAAGATCGAATGGCCGGTCTGCAGGCGTTAATGGCGAATACCGACTCCGAAGTGCGACAGGATTCAGCGCCTGTCAAACCGACCGAGGCGGTTAATGCCGGCCGCGCCGAGGCACCAGCTTCTGCGTCGGCTATGCCGTCGTCGGGTGAAACAGCCCCTGAACAGGATGCTGCTGCCGAACCCGAACCACTGGGGCAGGTTGAGGCGCATCTGGGTGTCTGGGTATCCGAGCACATGGTGCTGGTCAGCGGTATGTCAGACGAAGCCAGTGAGCGCTTGCAATACACGCTGGCTGAAAACATTCTTTCCTCGCTCGGGGAATCCGTCGTGGAGACCCCGCGCCATATTCGCTGGCCGGTTTTTGGCAACCCGCGGGTGCCCGGCAATAGCGGGGAGGATTTCCGGCACATTCTTGGAGGTATGAGCAAAGAGTTCGGGGCCCGGAAACTTGTGTTGTTGGGGGTTATGACAGACGACATAGCCTCCGGTCGCGCTGAATGGCTGGCCTCTGCCTTCGGAGTTCCTGCAGTTGATTATCCCCGAAGCCTGGCCGAACTGTCAGCGGTGCCGGTCTACAAGCGTGAGTTATGGCAACAACTCAAAGCTGGTCTCGGAGTCTGACTTGTGACCAACGATGTCTACCGCAGGATCGAAGCCGGTACAATG
>JAWWAM010000484.1:0-2712 GCA_033721715.1 Marinobacter sp. | reverse complement strand
GTGGAGGCTGCCCGCATCGGCTCTTCCGGTACCGGCGAGATCAAGAGCGGTGCCGTGGTCGACAGACGTGCGGACAATGGGCAGGCCGAGGGTAATGTTGACGGCCCGGCCGAAGCCCTGGAATTTGAGGACCGGCAGCCCTTGATCATGGTACATGGCCAGCACTGCATCAGCGTGATCCAGCCAGTGGGGAGTGAACAGGGTGTCCGCCGGTAATGGCCCGGTCAGGTCGATGCCTTCCTGGCGGAGTGCGTCCAGGGTTGGTTCTATTACGTCGATCTCCTCCCGGCCCAGATGCCCTCCTTCGCCTGCATGGGGATTAAGTCCCGCAACGAGGATTCTGGGGTGCTCGACACCGAAAAACCTGCGCAGGTCACCATCAAGGACGCGAGTAACCTGAGTCAGGCGCTCCGCTGTGATGGCTGCGGAAACGTCTTTGAGCGGAAGATGGGTGGTAACCAGAGCCACCCGCAGCTCCTCGGTGGCCAGCATCATGACGACGCGGTCCACGCCACAGAGCTCCTGCAGGAACTCTGTGTGACCGCTGAAAGCAATACCGGCGTCATTGATGACACCCTTGTGGACCGGCGCCGTCACCATGCCATCGAACGTGCCTTCAAGGCAGCCCCGGGCAGCAATGCGCAGGGTTTCCACAACATAGGTACTGTTGGCCGGATCAAGCTGGCCGGCAGCGGTGCTGGCCAGGCCGTCAACATGGAGTACTGAAAGCCGCCCCGGCGCAGTCGCTGCCGGACTGCCGGGCTTCCAGTCATCCAGTTCCACATCCAGTCCGAGCAATTGTGCCCTGGCTTTCAGAAGGTGCTTGCAGGCCACCACCACGATTCCTGGCTCGCGCTCACTCAGGGCCAGCTGCAGGCATAGCTCCGGGCCAATGCCCGCCGGCTCGCCTGCGGTCAGTGCAAGGGTGACCGGGTGCTTCATGATTCGCTGGTGTCTCCGGATTCGTCGTTCTTGAACTCGATAAAGGCTTCGTCGCGGATTTCCCGCAGCCAGTTCTGCAGCTCGGTATCAAACTTGCGACGGTAGATTGCCTGCCGTGCTTCGGAGTCCCGGATATCACCACTGACATCCTGCTGGCGGCGCTCCTGAACTTGCAGAATGTGCCAACCAAACTGCGACCTGAAGGGCCCTTGAAGTTCGCCAACATCGGCCGCCATCATCGCCTGCTCAAACTCCGGCACCATCTGGCCCGGGCTTACCCAGCCCAGGTTTCCACCATCAGAACCGGACACAGGGTCATCGGAATATTCTCGCGCCAGCGCGCCGAAATCTGCACCATTCTGCAGTTGCTCATAGATATCACGAATCGCTTCTTCGGCCTGGCTCTCAGAGACAGTCTCAGAGGTGCGCACCAGAATATGCCGCACCATGGCCTGCTCGATCACCTGGGCCTGCTCGCCACCACGGCGGTCCATGACCATGACCAGATGAAAACCACTGTTGTTCTGCAGAACCGGGGAAACCGTGCCGGGTTCCAGATCCGGCACTACGTTGGCAATCAGTGACGGCAACCGATTCTCCGCGCGCCATCCCATATTGCCACCATCAAGGGCATTGCTGGCATCGGATTCAGCCACAGCAACTTCGCGGAAATCCCTGCCAGCGGCAATTTCCTCTCGCAGGCTTTCTACTTTCTCGCGGACAGCATTGACCTCTTCCTCGTCGTTGAAATCGTCCACCTCAATGAGGATATGCGCCAGTTCGTACTCCACATTGCTTCGACCCTGGCCTGCGGTGGCAGCGAGATAATTCTCAACTTCCCGGTCGGTTACCCGCACCCGATTGCCAACCTGGCGCTGCTGGACCCGGCTGGTGATCATTTCATTGCGGATCTGTTCGCGGGCTTCGCGGTAGGTAACGCCTTCCTCGCCCAGCTGTTGCTCAAACTGCTCCAGCGTCATGTTATTGCGCCGGGCAATGGAAGCCATGGTCTCATTAAGCTCATTATCACTGATACGCATACCGGCCCTGTCGGCCATCTGCAACTGGATCGATTCAGTAATCAGCTGTTCCAGCACCCGCTCCTCAAGAACGTCACGGGGTGGGAGACCAGTCCCCTGGGCGCTTAACCGGCCAACAATTGTGTTGATCCGCGCTTCCAGCTCGGACTGCAGAATGACATCGTCATTGACCACCGCAACCACCTGATCAAGCAGTTTGCGTTCGGCCTGCACGGTTGCAGACATAGCCACAACCATCAGTACCAATAGTATTCGTGCGCAATGGCGAAGGTTCGCCTTCATAGTCACCTCTGTATGGAAAAATACTGCCTGTCGCCGGGCACACTATACCCGGACTTCTCAGCACTCAGCGACCGCCGAACCGGCGACGTTCTCTTTCATCAAAACCGTAAATGGCTTCGGATATTTCGTCAGACGAACCGCCGCTGCCACCCAGCCCCTTGAGCTGGATCTGGAACAGCATGCGGCTTTCAAGCTCCTGATCGTCCGTCAGATAGTTCTGGTGCACCAACTGGACACTCCAGCAGCAATTGTTGTACTCCAGCCCGGCCAGGGAGCCGACGGTACGTTCAAGCTGCGAATCGTAAACCCAGCGACCGATCAGACTAACACGGTCTGTGACAGGAAAAACGCCTCCGATATCCGACTGTTCGAATTCGTTTCGGCGATAGGTATGGCCCACGCTTGCCAGATAGCGATACTCAGGGGAGTGAAAGATCAACTGGCTGCG
>JAWWAM010000483.1:0-2720 GCA_033721715.1 Marinobacter sp. | reverse complement strand
TGCTGAGGCCTCCGCCAGTTGCGTGATGGGAATGGTGGATGTGTTTGACGCAAATATGCCGTTCTTGACCAGCCTGGCTTCCGCTTCCTGAGTCACTTTCGCTTTCAGCTCGCTGTCCTCGAAAACGGCTTCGATGACGAGATCGCAGCCTTCAAGGTCGGCGGCGGAGCCGGTGGCCGTGATACGGTTCAGCACCTCGGTTTTCTGCTCTTCGGTCATGCGGCCGCGGCTGACTTTCTTCGCCAGCAGTTTTTCCGAATAGGCTTTACCTTTCTCGGCATTCTCTGTGGACACGTCCTTGAGGACTACGTCGATGCCGCGGATGGCGGTGGAGTAGGCGATGCCGGCACCCATCATGCCGGCGCCAAGAACCCCTACCTTGCGGAAGGTTTCCTTGTCCACGCCCTCAGGGCGGCTTTCACCGGCATTCACTGCGTTGAGCTGGAACCAGAAGGTACCAGTCATGTTCTTGGCTACCTGGCCGGTAACGAGCTCTGCGAAGTAACGGGTTTCAATCAGGCTGCCGTTGTCGAAATCCACCTGGGCGCCTTCCACGGCGGCCGACAGGATGCGTTCCGGCGCGGGGTAGCAGCCTTTGGTCTTCTGTTTCAGCATTGCCGGAGCAATGGCCAGTTTCTGTGCCATGGCCGGGTGATGGGGGGCGCCGCCGGGAAATTTGAAGCCTTTCTGGTCCCAGGGCTGCTGGCATTTCGGGTTGGCTTCGATAAAGGCCCGGGCTTTCGCCATCATGTCATCCGCGGATGAGGCCAGTTCATCGACAATACCGGCCTTGAGCGCGGCTTTCGGATTCACCTTTTTGCCTTCCATCAGGAAAGGGAAGGCAGCCTCAAGGCCGATCATCCGGGGCAGTCGCTGGGTTCCGCCACCGCCAGGAAGCAGGCCCAGGGTGACTTCAGGCAGGCCCAGCTGGATCTTGTCGTCATCCATCACCACGCGGTGGTGGCAGGCCAGGCAGATTTCCAGACCGCCGCCCAGGGCGGAGCCGTTGATGGCCGCGACAATGGGCTTGCCGCTGGTTTCCAGTGCGCGCATTTCAGCTTTGAGGCCGTTAACCATGTCCTCAAAGGCTGCTGCGTCTTCCCGCGTGACCTTGTGAAGTTCTTTCAGGTCGCCGCCGGCAAAGAAGGTTTTCTTGGCGGATGTAATGATAATGCCGCGAATGTTGTCGAGATCATTTTTAACCTTGCCAACGGTCTCCGTCAGCCCCGTGCGGAAGTCGGCGTTCATGGTGTTGGCGGACTGGCCGGGCATGTCGATGGTCAGGGTCAGGATCTGGTCTGAACCCAGGTCGTAGTGAATGGCGCTCATATTTGGTTCTCCTCTCAGAATCAGTGGTCGGCTCAGACGCGCTCAATGATGGTGGCAATACCCATTCCGCCACCCACACACAGGGTGGCCAGGCCGTAGCGCAGTTCTCTCCGCTCCAGTTCGTCGAGCAGGGTGCCCAGAATCATGGCACCGGTGGCACCCAGGGGGTGGCCCATGGCGATGGCGCCGCCGTTAACGTTCACTTTCTCGTCCGGAACCGACAGTTCCTTCTGGAAGCGCATAACCACTGAGGCAAAGGCTTCGTTCACTTCGAACAGGTCAATCTGGTCCGCCGTCATGCCGGCTTTTGCCAGTGCCTTGCGGGCCGCCGGGGCAGGTCCGGTCAGCATGATGGTGGGGTCGGTGCTGGTGACCGCGGTTGCCAGGATGCGGGCGCGGGGTTTGAGCCCCATGGCCTTGCCCTTGGCTTGACTGCCGATCAGCATGGCGGTCGCGCCATCCACGATGCCGGAGGAGTTGCCGGCGTGGTGGACGTGGTTGATCTTCTCTACGTAGTGGTATTTCTCCCGGGCGACACCGTCAAAGCCCATTTCGCCCATCATCTGGAACGAGGGCTTGAGGCCGGACAGGGATTCCACCGTGGTGTTGCCGCGCACATGTTCGTCCCGGTCCAGGATCATCACGCCATTCTGGTCGGTGATGGGAATGATGGATTTGGAAAAATAGCCCTTTTCCCATGCGTTGGCGGCTTTTTGCTGGGATTTCACGGCAAATCCGTCCACGTCTTCGCGGCTGAAGCCTTCAAGAGTGGCGATCAGGTCCGCGCCGATGCCCTGGGGCATGAAGCCGGTGTGCAGGTTGGTGGCGGGGTCGGTTGCCCAGGCGCCACCGTCGGAACCCATGGGTACCCGCGACATGGCCTCAACACCCCCGGCGACCACCAGGTCTTCCCAGCCCGAACGGACTTTCATGGCCGCCAGGTTTACAGCTTCAAGGCCAGAGGCGCAGAATCGGTTGAGAGTAACGCCGGCCACTACTTCGTCCCAGTCTGCTGCAAGAGCAGCGGTTTTGGCGATATCCGCCCCCTGGTCGCCCACTGCGGTCACACAGCCCATAACGATGTCATCAACCTGGGCGGTATCCAGGCTGTTTCTCTCCTGCAGGGCTTTGAGCACCGTAGTCAGCAGTGTGATGGGTTTGACGCTGTGCAGGGAACCGTCTTTCTTGCCCCGCCCCCGTGGAGTGCGAACGGCATCGAAGATATAGGCTTCGGTGGTCATTTCCTGTCCTCTGTTGGTCTTTGGCTCGGGAATCGAATCTCAAAGACTAACCATAGCGGTTTGCCGGCCCGATGCGTAATGACGTGCGCTGCCAATCCCATTGGCGAAACTGCTCACGCTGATCATGACATTTCCTGCCCGGGGATCTAT
>JAWWAM010000482.1:0-2720 GCA_033721715.1 Marinobacter sp. | reverse complement strand
TGGCGAACCTGGTGATCCAGGATTGTGGTTCGTGTCATGGATTGACGCTCCGTGGCGGGCTCGGTCCGCCATTGCGACCGGAGAATCTCGCGCATTTGCCAGTAGAGGCCATTGCCGCGATTGTCAGCGAGGGCGTCCCGGGTTCCGCTATGCCGCCCTGGAAACCCCTGTTATCCCCTGAAGAAATTCATTGGATCAGCGAACAACTGAAGTCCGGTGCGCTGGTTTCACACTGAAGGCCGATCTGGAGGAATGATCATCCATGGATGTTAAATTCAAGGCGTCCGGCGTGCTGGTGCTGGCATTGTTTCTGGCCTTCGGCCTGAGTGGTTGCCAGGCGCTCCCTGGGTCAGATCCCCGTCCCGATATTATGGGTACCGGCGATCTGGGGCTGATTGTTGAGCGAACCACGGGCTCGGTACTGGTCGTCAATACCTCCCGGCACGAAGTGCTGGGCCGTGTTGAAGGGCTGGGGGATCTGTCCCATGCGTCTGTGGTTTACTCCCGGGATGCCCGCTACGGGTATGTGTTCGGTCGCGACGGGGGCCTCACCAAGGTGGACCTGTTAAGCCAGTCCATTGTCGAGCGGGTTATTCAGTCCGGTAACAGTATTGGCGGTGCGATTTCACAGGATGGCCGCTATGTGGCGGTGTCGAATTACGAACCAGGCGGCGTGAAGGTATTCGATAGCCAGACCATGGAGTTGGTAGCAGACATACCTGCGACTTACACCAGCGGCGACAGTGAGGCCGGCCAGTCAAAAACGGTCGGGCTGGTGGATGCACCGGGGAACCTGTTTGTGTTCAGTCTGTTTGAGGCCGGAGAGATCTGGACCGTCGACATGAGTGATAAGACCGCTGAGATCACCCGTTTTGAGGCCGGCAAATCGCCATACGATGCCCTGATTACGCCGGATGGCCGTTACTACATTGCCGGCCTTTTTGGTGAAGACGGCCTGTCCATGCTGGACCTGTGGAATCCGGACCAGGGGGTGACCGAAATCCTGCCGGATTACGGCAAGGGTGAGCAGAAAATGCCTGTTTACAAAATGCCCCACCTGGAAGGCTGGGCCATCGCCGACGGCCGGGCCTTTGTGCCGGCGGTGGGCCATCCTCAGGTACTGGTGGCCGACATGCAGGACTGGTCTCTGACCGATCGAATTCCGGTGCAGGGCCAGCCGGTGTTTGTTATGGCCAGCCCGGACAATCGCCAGATCTGGGTGAGCTTTGCCCATCCGGACAACGATGTGGTGCAGGTGATTGATTCGCAAACCCGGGAAATTATCCGCACGCTGGAACCCGGCGAGGCAGTTCTGCACATGGAATTTACCCCCCGCGGAGAGGAAGTGTGGGTGTCTGCGAGAGACAGCAATCAGGTGACTGTCTACAACACCCGAACGCTGGAACCGGTTGCAACACTCAGTGCAGAAAAACCCAGTGGCATCTTCTTTACCAGCCGGGCTCACGCACTTGGTCTTTAACCCATGGCGGGTATTGTCCGGGTTTTTGCTGGCCGGGCTGATGTATGCCGCGCCTGCCAGCGCTGAAAAGGCGCGTATTCTGATCGGGATTGAGTCTGCCACCGGCCCTGCGGCCGTGTCGCGCTATCGGTTGACGGAGTACCTGCAAACACAGGGGTGCGAAGCTGATGTTCAGGTAGGTGCCGCAATGCGGGGGCTCGCCCTGGCTTTTTTTCCGGGTAGCCCCGGGGGAGCGAAACCCGTACTTCAGGCGGTGAACCGCGAGGGCAAGCTGCCGGTTCCTGTCTGGGTCACTCGCAAGACCTCGGGAATGAGGGACCTTGATGAACTACAAGGGCGTGACCTTGCGACGGTTGCCGGCAATGACCCTCTGGGCGCCAGCCTGGCGCTGAGAGCGTTGCAGGAACAAGGTATCGTGCCGGAGCCCGGGCAGTTATACGAGGCCGGTGACTTCAGCTCTGCGCTGGGGTTGTTGCTACACAACAACACCTATGCTGCCGTATCGGAGATGGGCTTTTTGAAACCCTTTCTGGCCAGAAACAGCCTTGTGGTCAGCTGGCAGGGGGAGCCTGTAAAGGCGGCTGGCTGGTATCGCCAGACCGGCTGGAACAAGCGCGCTGAAATTTGTGAACAGGCACTGGCCGAATTACAGCGGGAAGAGGATCCGCAGAGGTTCGCGATCTTTCCCGAATGGGTGTATGGCTTTGCCTTGCCCGACACTCAGGATTCAGAGGATAGAACTCAATGACGTTTTACCAACCGGCAGGTAACGAGATAGAACTCTTCCAGGCCGCGGCCAATAACGGTCTGCCTGTGCTCATCAAGGGCCCGACCGGCTGCGGCAAGACACGTTTTGTCCGCTTTATGGCGGAGAAGCTGGGGCGCCCTGTCTACACAGTGGCCTGCCACGATGATCTCACTGCTGCGGATCTTGTGGGCCGGCACCTGATTGGCCCGGACGGCACCTACTGGCAGGACGGCCCGTTGACCCGGGCAGTGCGGGAAGGCGGCATCTGCTATCTGGATGAGGTGGTGGAAGCCCGCAAGGACACCACAGTCGTATTGCATCCGCTGGCGGATGACCGCCGGGAGCTACCAATCGAACGAACCGGCGAGGTGCTGAAGGCGGCCCCGGGATTCATGCTCGTGGTGTCTTACAACCCGGGCTACCAGAGCCTGCTCAAAGGGATGAAACCCAGCACCCGGCAGCGCTTTGTATCAATGAGTTTTGATTACCCGG
>JAWWAM010000481.1:0-2723 GCA_033721715.1 Marinobacter sp. | reverse complement strand
GTCGTACTCTTCGTCGGTTTCGCCTTTCCAGGCAAACACGGGAATGCCCTGTGCCGCGATGGCCGCTGCGGCCTGGTCCTGCGTGGAGAAGATGTTGCACGATGACCAGCGTACGTTGGCGCCCAGCTCGATCAGGGTTTCAATCAGTACGGCGGTCTGGATGGTCATGTGGATACAGCCCATGACGTTGGCGCCTTTCAGCGGCTGCTCGCCTTTGTACTTTTCGCGGAGCTTCATCAGCGCCGGCATTTCGCCTTCAGCGATGTTGATTTCCTTACGGCCCCAGGCCGCCAGTGAAATATCGCGAACTTTGTAGTCGTCGAATTGCTTCAGTTTTTCTGCTGGAGTGCTCATGGTGTTCTCCCGTTTTTGATCTTTTGGCTTGGGGCTCTGGTCCCCTGGCCTTGGATTTTGGTGCGTCGGCGGTGGGGGGATTCTCTCCCCGGAAACGCTACGAGCACATCCATGTGCGCTTGGGGTCGGCCATCCCTGGCCTCCCACATTCCGGGGAGAGAATCCCCCCACCGCCTCGTTTAAATTTTGGTGATGGCCGTCTTTTGTACGACCAAGGGCCTTAATTTGGCCTTTAAAAACTGTCTCCGTCGAAATCAGCGCTGGAGACAAAAAGGTTCATTTCGCTTGTCTCGATAAGCCCTCACCACAATGCGAAGCGGTGGTGAGGGACCCCTTTCATGGACTGTGGGAGGCCAAGGATGGCCGACCCCAAGCGCACACGGACGTGCTTGTAGCGTGTCCATGAAAGGGGTCCCTCAGCGCCGCCACCCCCATCAGTAGCGGGCTAACCCAAGCCTGAGTCCAAGCCGAGGCCCAAGCCCAAATTAGATACCAGCGGCATCCTTAAGAAGATCCGCCCGGTCCGTCTTCTCCCATGGGAAGGAAGTAAACGTCTTACCGCCAACGGTCATCTCGACTGGCTCGCGGCCGAAGTGGCCGTAGGCCGCTGTTGCACGGTACATCGGGTGCAGCAGGTCCAGCATGTTGGTGATGGCGTATGGGCGCAGGTCGAAGTTCTGGCGGATCAACTGGATGATCTTGTCGTCGCCGATCTTGCCTGTGCCGAAGGTGTTGACAGAGATGGATGTCGGCTCAGCAACGCCGATGGCGTAAGACACCTGGATCTCGCACTTCTCCGCCAGACCAGCGGCAACAATGTTCTTGGCCACGTAACGACCGGCATAGGCCGCGGAACGGTCCACCTTGGACGGGTCCTTGCCGGAGAAGGCGCCGCCGCCGTGACGGGCCATGCCGCCGTAGGTGTCGACGATGATCTTGCGACCGGTCAGGCCGCAGTCGCCAACCGGGCCGCCAATCACGAACTTGCCGGTGGGGTTGATGTGGAACTGGGTGTCTTTGTGCAGCAGCTCCGCCGGCAGGGCGTGTTTGACGATCAGCTCCATCACCGCTTCTTTCAGGTCCGCCTGGGACACGTCTTCGTCGTGCTGGGTGGACAGCACCACGGCGTCAATGCCGGTGACTTTGCCGTTTTCGTAGCGGCAGGTGACCTGGCTTTTCGCGTCCGGGCGCAGCCATGGCAGCAGGCCGCTCTTGCGGGCCTCGGCCTGGCGCTGGACCAGGCGGTGCGAGAAGGTGATCGGTGCCGGCATCAGCACGTCGGTTTCGTTGCTGGCGTAGCCGAACATCAGGCCCTGGTCGCCTGCGCCCTGGTCTTCCGGCTTCTGGCGGTCCACGCCCTGGGCAATGTCCACGGACTGTTTGCCGATGATATTGATGATGCCGCAGGTGTCGCCGTCGTAGCCTACGTCGGAGGAGGTGTAGCCGATGTCTTTGATTACACCCCGAACCAGATCTTCCAGGTCAACCCAGGCGCTGGTGGTGATTTCACCGCCCACGATGGCGACACCGGTTTTTACCATGGTTTCACAGGCCACCCGGGCATGGGGGTCGTCCACGAGGATGGCGTCGAGTACGGCATCAGAAATCTGGTCTGCCAGTTTGTCAGGATGGCCTTCAGAGACCGATTCGGAGGTAAAGACGCTGTAATCAGACATAGGGTTGCTCCTCTGTGAGCGTTGCAAATTCGTGCCGGTGGTGGATCTCGGTTTCCGTCCGGCCGTGGTGATGTCGGTATCGTAAATCAGTTTTCAGAGTCTGCATAATTCTATATCAAAAAAAATTGATACAGTTTTGATTTCTGCCTTCAGGCAGCCTCCGGGTTTTTCCAGAATTCTCTTACCTGCACCTGGAATCCGTTGCGCAGGCCGATAAATAAAGACTCGCCGGCAATCAGGCCGGCTTCTGCCGCCCAGCTTGTAAGCTCTTCAGGTTCGAAGCCCAGCCAGAGATCACCGCAGGCTTCCTTGGCCCAGTCCTGGTCGTGGCTGCACAGGTCGCTGATCACCAGGCAGCCGCCGGTTTTCATCAGTGCGGCGGCGTCCAGGAAAATGTCTGCAGGGCTGGGTACGTGGTGCAGCACCATATTGGCCACCACCAGGTCAAAATCGTCACCCCGGGCAAGCAGGTGGTCGGTCACACCTTCGATCAGGTCGACGTTGTTCAGGCGCTCGTCGATGCAGGTGCGTGTGGCCTTTGCCAGCATGTCCCGGGAGTTGTCCAGGGCCACCACGTACTCGCAGAGTTTCGACAGTACGGGCAGGAACGCGCCTTCGCCGGGGCCGATTTCCAGGGCGGTTTTCCACTCATGCCGGCTGGAGCGGTTGCGGATCAGGTTGGCCACCGGTTCG
>JAWWAM010000480.1:0-2742 GCA_033721715.1 Marinobacter sp. | reverse complement strand
GGACCTGGAAGACGACACGCTACGCCACAAAGCTTTCTCCAACATCTTTGGCCTTGGCGATGTCAGCGGCACCGGAAATGCCAAAACAGCCGCGGCCGTGCGCAAACAGGCACCGGTAGTGGCAGAAAACCTGATCGCCAGCCTGCGCAACGAACCGCTACGCGCGGCGTATCTTGGCTATGGCTCTTGCCCACTGACAGTGGAGAACGGCAAGATTGTACTGGCCGAGTTCGGTTACGGAGGTGTGCTGCAGCCGAGCTTCCCGAAATGGATGAACGATGGCACCAAAGCGACCAAGGCGGCCTGGTGGCTTAAAGCCAAGCAGTTGCCCACGCTTTACTGGCACGGAATGCTGAAAGGGCATGAGTGGCTGGCCAGGCCAGCCGTTCGCTCCACCGCCGATTGATCGGGCAGAGTAAAACCATAAATACCGCTATGCAGCTTGCGTCCGTTGTCGTGCAAGCCTTAACTGAGAAGGCCAGGAACAGTTGAGGTGAAGTATGTGCGGACGCTACAACGTAATCGACGACCCACTTGTCCAGGAGTTACTCGAAATCCTGGGCATCCCCATTCGGGTCCAAACCCGGGTCAACATCGCTCCGGGCGCAAAAGGCCAGATCGTGTATGAGACTAGTCAGGGTAGAACCCTGGAAGACGCCATCTGGTCACTGCTCATCGAACCCAAACCCGACGGCAGCGGCTATCGCCCCTCACCAAAATACAGCACCTTCAACGCCCGCTCGGGAAGCCTGGGAACCAGTCCACTCTGGAAAAAACGGTTTCACTCTCAGCGTGCCATCATACCGGCCAGTGGCTTCCACGAATGGACCGGGGAGAAAGGGCATAAGCAGTGCTACAACATCCATCCCGTTAACAGGCCCATTGCATTTGCAGGGCTCTATGAGCTCTGGGACTTCCAGGGCGTTGTTGTTCCATCATTCACCATCATTACCCTGCCACCACATCCCAGATTCAGCCATATTCACCCGAAAAGCATTCCCCTGATGCTCAGTCCGGAAGATTTTGACCTGTGGCTGGACCCAAACCTGACCAATACTGACCCGCTACAGCACCTGCTGAAAACCAGCATCAGAGCGCCGTTGTTGGTGGAGCCCATAAAGTCACCAGCGAGCCTTGAGAAAGCGGGGCAGGGCGAGGAGATTGCCGCGGATGGTGTTGGTGCTCACTTACCTTTTGGTACTGAGTTGACTACGCTGTAGCAATAAGGGGCCATTGCGATGACGCGGGCGCGCCACGCCTTCTAATGTCCCACCAACGGACCTGGAGTTCTCTATGAAGCCTGGCCAGTGGCGCAGCCATTCATCTCCTGACCCTGGTTTTAAAAACCTTCAGGGTGTCTGGCGTTCGCAAGGTTACGGCAACATGTTGCTGATAGAGGACGACTGGTACACCCTTTTTGAAGAAACCAGCATCAGTTGCCGGAAGTTTGATGCAGGCAGCATCGAGGAACTCAGTCATTATTACGAAGATCTGGCGGTATCCCCCGGTGGGCAGGCGTTCAGTGCCCATCGCGTCAGTGGTGTGGCGCGCATCAGCTTTCGTCGTCTGAAAGCATTACCGTCCAGTGCCGCTGAAAGCCAGAGGCATGAGACAAAGGATCCGGAATACAACTTCGAAATTTTTTGGCGAACCTTCCACGAGCAGTATGCCTTGTTCGAACTGAAAGGTGTGGCCTGGGATCAGGCGTACCACGCCTATTGTCGGCAGATTAATGCGGACACGTCACGAGAAACACTGTTTTCCACCATGGCGGCCATGCTGCGGCCGCTCAAGGACGGCCATATACGTTTGCATACACCTTGGGGCCATTACAGTGCCGGTGCTCAGCCAGCACTGTACCAGCGGCTGATACGGGAACTTGAAGACGCCAACGATGACCGTGAACTCGCCAGCTATCTGGGCGATTTAAAAGAGTGGTTGCACGGTGTCATCCATGAGGACTACCTCGCGAATCGCGTTAGCCATGGCGGCAACCGGCTGGTGGAGTGGGGGCGTCTTAATGAGACCATTGGTTACCTGAATATCCGGGCCATGGCTGGCCAAAGCGGCAAGACCGGAGAGCCGGCGGCCGACCTGAGTGCCATTGACGGGTTGATGCAGAGGGTGTTGGCCGACATTGGCGAGCTTCCTAATCTGGTCGTGGATCTCCGCAGTAACGGCGGAGGCTATGATGGCGTCGCGCTGCGGTTTGCCGCCTATTTGATGGACCGCAAACGACTGGCCTTCACCAAGTCAGCCCGTCATGGCAATGGGTTCACCGGCAAGCAGGCCATCCATGTAACGCCTGCCGGCGAGACCTACCGTGGCAACCTGTTTGTGCTGACCAGCGAGCTGACCGCCAGTGCCGCGGAAATCTTTGTGCTTTCGTTACTGCAGCACCCCCGCCTGACCCTGATTGGCGAGCCCACTCAGGGCATCCTTTCCGACACCCTTGAGCGCCACCTGCCAAATGGCTGGCACCTGACATTATCCAACGAAATCTACCAGGCCTACGATGGCGAGGTATACGAAGATGTCGGCATCCCGCCCCATATCCGACTGCACTATCTTGGACGGAAGGGGCGTGAGGAGGGGAAGGATCCGATGCTGGAGCGGGTGCTTAAGTTGGTTGGTGGGTGAGGGGTGTGCGTTCTTAATAAATTGGAGATCCAGAACGAAAAAAGGCCCCTGAAATCAGGGGCCTTTTCGGTTGGTTGGTGGAGACGGCGGGAATTGAACCCG
>JAWWAM010000479.1:0-2767 GCA_033721715.1 Marinobacter sp. | reverse complement strand
GTGCGGCCGGTCGTCACCGAGCAGCGCTCAAGCGGAAAACACCTGACACCCTCAAAGGAAAACCGGGAGCATGTGATCTGGTACGACAGCGGGCTGATCAGTATTGCCGGTGGCAAGCTGACGACCTTCCGGCTTATAGCCCGGGAAGTGCTTCAAAAGGCGCAACACCTGATGCCGGATTTCTCACTCAGGGATAACGCCGCCCGCGTATTTTCTCCGATCGCAGAACTGGAACGGCCGGAGTGCATCAGCCATCACAACTGGAAGCGCCTTCAGGGCTTCTATGGGCCCGCGCTGGCCAGTGTTCTGAACGCCGGCACCCATGACACGGTGCCCCACTCGGAGATTCTTTGGGCGGAACTGGCCTGGGCCGCTGCCAACACCGGCGTTGTTCACCTGGATGACCTGTTGCTCCGCCGAACACGATTGGGGCTGACCCTGCCGTCCGGGGCCAGTGAGGTTCTGCCGGACATCCGCAAGGTATGCCAACCCATCCTCGGCTGGAATGACGACACCTGGGAACGTGAGCAGAACCGCTACCTTTGCATATGGCAATCCAGCTATTCCCTACCGGCCGTTGGCGGGGATGCTGCATGAGCCCCAGAGACCCGCTGATTCTGGCCATCGACAACGGCACCCAGAGTGTTCGCGCCCTGCTTTTTGACACCCGGGGAAACCTGGTGGGCAAGGGTAAACAGGACATAGAACCCTACTTCTCCGAGCAACCCGGCTGGGCCGAGCAGCACCCGGAGTACTTCTGGGAATCCCTCGGCAAGGCATGTGAGCTTCTGTGGCAGGACACGACAGCCGATCCTGAGCAGGTTGCAGGCGTTACGGTGACCACCCAGCGCGGAACGGTCATCAACCTCGATCAACATGGCGAGCCCTTGCGACCGGCCATCATCTGGCTCGACCAGCGCCATGCCAAAGTAGAAGGGCCGGTTTCCGGCCCCTGGGGCTGGCTGTTCAAACTGCTGCGCCTGGAACCCACTGTCGACCGCTTCCGGGAGAAAACCCAGGCCAACTGGATTGCACAGAATCAGCCGGAGGTCTGGGCTGAAACGCGGCATTTCCTGCTGCTGTCCGGTTACCTGAATTACCGCCTCACAGGCCAGTTCCGGGATTCTGTGGGCAGCCAGGTGGGCTACATTCCCTTTGATTACAAGCGCCACCGCTGGGCCGGTAAACGGGATTTCAAATGGCAAACCATGCCGGTCAAAATGGATATGCTGCCGGAGCTGGTCAAGCCGGGTGAACGCATTGGCGATCTGACCGACGATGCCGCTGCTCACCTCGGTCTCTCCTCATCCCTGCCCGTCATTGCAGCAGCCTCGGACAAGGCCTGTGAAATTCTGGGTTCCGGCGGCCTCAGCCCGGATACCGGCTGCATGAGCTACGGCACCACGGCCACCATCAACACCACCAGCAAACGCTATATTGAACCGGTGCGGATGATGCCACCCTATCCGTCCGCCCTGCCCGGGCACTATTCCACGGAAGTGATGATCTACCGGGGGTTCTGGATGGTGAGCTGGTTCAAACGGGAGTTCGGCCTGCGGGAACAGAAACTGGCAGAACAGAAAGGCATCGAGCCGGAAACACTGTTCGATGAGCTGGTTCGTGCCGTGCCGCCAGGCTCCATGGGCCTGATGCTTCAGCCCTACTGGTCACCCGGAGTGCGCCAGCCAGGGCCGGAGGCAAAAGGTTCGATCATCGGATTCGGTGATGTTCACACCCGCTCCCACATCTATCGTGCCATTCTGGAGGGGCTGGCGTACGCGTTGCGGGAAGGCAAGGAGCGCATCGAGAAACGCAGCGGTGTCCCTATCCGTAAGTTACGGGTGGCTGGCGGCGGCTCCCAGAGCGACGCGGCCATGCAGCTGACCGCCGACGTTTTCGGATTACCCGCTGAACGCCCTCATACCTACGAAACGTCTGGTCTGGGCGCTGCTATCGATGCTGCCGTGGGCCTGGACCTTCACCCGGATTTTGAAACCGCAGTCACCGCCATGACCCGCGTGGGCGATGTCTTTCATCCGGCTGAAGACACCCGACAGCTATATGAGCGCCTCTACCGCGAGGTGTATCTGAAGATGTACCCGCAACTGCAGCCGCTGTACCGCAAAATCCGGGAGATCACCGGCTACCCTCAATAACACCTCAAGCCCAACAATCGCTTGAATTTAACCGCCAGTCCGGTAAAACTCTGAACCTGCCAAAACAATAATTCCCTGGTTCCGCCACAGCGCATTAAGGCACACCCGATGTCAGTCGCAGACTACCTGATACCTTATGATTTTTCCCCCGTGACGATAGCGGGCTTTATGCTTGTGCTGGGCTTTTACGGCTACGGGCTGCTGAAAATGCCAGAGGATGGAAGGCCCGGCAGTGGCCGCATCCTGGTCTTCGTGGTTGGTGTGATGATGTGTTACGCGGTCATGCAGACCCGTTTTGATTACTACTCCCAGTACATGTTCTTCGTTCACCGGGGCCAGCACCTGATTCTTCACCACCTCGGCCCCTTCCTGATTGCACTGTCCAACCCCCTGCCGGTGATGCGCTTCCTCTATAGCCGTATCAAACCCGGTATCCGGCGGGGACTGGCACCGTTAGGGTGGATATACCGGTTTCTGCAGCACCCGGCCATCGCCTCGTTTCTGTTCGTGGGGCTGATTTACTTCTGGCTCTGGCCGCCCATCCATTTCGACGCCATGCTCAGCCGTGACCTTTACTGGATCATGAACTGGAGCATGCTGCTGGATGGCCT
>JAWWAM010000478.1:0-2772 GCA_033721715.1 Marinobacter sp. | reverse complement strand
TTACCGCCATCAACCGAAACATCCACTTTTTCGAGCGCCACTGTGCCGCCAAAGGCGACGCCGTAGATCATGTTCCGGCCACTGCTGCCGGCTTCCAAAGGCGCGGTTACCCAGGATTTGACGTTCATCTCCCACATGGAGGGTTGATCCGGGGCGCCTTTCACCCCCACATCCCGGATGCGGTAACCCGAGGCCTGAATCTTGGCATCGGTCTGGTTCTCAGTGAAGGCAATGTTCTTCACATACTTGACGTTGTTAACGCCGTAGTAGCCCGGTACCACCATGCGCAGGGGGCCGCCATGGGTATTGGGGAGAGGCTCGTCGTTCATTTCCCACGCCAGTATTGCCGTCTCCAGTGCTCTGGTGGGTACTGAGCGTTCGACCACGATCGTTTTGGGGTCAAGCCCGTCCGGTAGGGATTCGCCACCCGTGCTGGTAATGTACTTCGCACCCGCTACGGCTCCGCCCAGGGCTTCCACAACATCTTTCAGGGGAACGCCCGTCCACATAACGCAACCGGCAGCACCAACCGACCACTGGGTACCACTCGCACCATGAGGAAAAAAGGCTCGGCCGTTTCCGGAGCACTGGAGCACGGAGGCAGTGGTGGTGACGCCCATCTTTTTCAGTTCCCCCACGGTGAGGGTTCGGGGATTTTTGACGCCTTCGATTTGAACCTCCCAGACATCCGGGTTTTCGGTTACCGACTCCGGAGGCGCGGGCAGGTTGTTGCGAACGAACAGGCGATCACTGGGTGTGATGACACCGTTGCCGATTGCACCCCTTTCGGTCTCCATGGTATTGGCGCTATGCACAATCAGGGCATTGCGCTCTTTCCAGGCGGCGTAATCGGGTAATGATTTGGGCTCCTCGCCTTTCGCGAGCGGTATGAAACCCAGCAGGCTCACTGCGGCCATGGCCCCGGCGCTGCCAAGCAGAAGGCTTCTACGGGTGGGGTTTTCGAGACCAGGGTCATTCCGGCCTCGCTGAAGTGCTGCTTCCGCTTGCATGTTCCGTCTCCTTGCCTGCCTTGCTGTTTGAAGGTGTGGCCTGCGCTGATTGGCTACAGGTTATAACTATATAAGTTATAGGCGTTGGTCAAATAATGAGCAATGTTCCCAGCGAAAACGGGACAGATTTAATCTTTGAATAACCAAACAGCGGCAGGTAAACAAACTCGTAAGCAATCGATGCCGCCACATAAAACAGCAGTGCTGCCATCACACGGTTAAACCATTTGAAGAAAACCGGAGTTGTGATGCGCTTGCCCAGAAGATGGCCAACCAGGGCGTAGCTTCCGGGTGCGCCAATCGCCAATACCGTGAGAGCCAGAGACCATAAAAGAATGCCCATTCCGTGTATGCCCGCACCCGGGAATTGGATGGTGGCGATGGGGAGTGTGGCAACGATGCCCTTTGGGTTCAGCAGCTGCAGGATCAGCCCTTGCCGGTAACGTAGAGGGCGTTCGGTTGTGCTGTCTTCGCCAAACGTGACGCTGGCTTTGAATATCTTGACGGCGAGTGTGGTGATGTACGCGCAGCCCAGCATGCTGAGAATGATCAGGACATCACCGCTGATGAGGGTTGAGCCCAGCCAGCCGAATAACAGGAACAGCAGGAGCATGGCCGAGCCCACCCCGAAATAGAACCCGGTGGAGGCCCGGGCGTGGCCGTTCAGGCCGGTATTCAGGCCGAGCAGGTTCACGGGCCCAGGCGTGTACATTACGCCTATGGCATAAGCGAAAATCTCAATCATGGGGTTTTCCTGAGGGTGCGGGCGCCGGCTTTATGAAGCGATGCTTGCCTGGTATTGCCGGGGCGTCATCCCGTAGATGCGCTTGAAGCGCCGGTTGAAGTGGCTCAGGTCCGCGAAACCATAGCGGTAGACCACATCGTTGAGTGAGTCGCCGGTATCCAGCGCATGGCGTGCCGCGTTGATGCGACAGTTCACCACGTACTGATGCGGGGTGATGCCAAACTGTTTCCGGAACAGCCGCAGAAAGTGGTATTTGGACAGGTTTGCGGCTTCGCTGATGTCTTCCAGCGCCAGATCCTCGGTAACGTGGGCCTTGATAAATTCCCGCGCACGTTCCAGCAGCACGTCAGCCCTTCGGGTAATGTCATCGGCCTCGAACCGGCCTGCGCGCTGGGTCACGCGGGAGGCGATTTGGTAGAGTGCGTGTTCCTGCTCTATCCGGCTGCCGACTTTGTTGCTGATCAGCCGGGCCAGTTCCAGAATCGCCTGGCGTAGGGTTGGGTCCTGCATCAGGGTTTCATTTACCCTGAAATCGGTGGCTTGTTCGCGTCCAGCGGCATTGGCAACCAGGGGTTCAAGCTCGCTGGCTGGAACATAGACCATGACGTAGTTCAGCGGGTCGTCACCGCCGGAACAGCCGTCATGCACCTCACCCGGGTTAAACTGGATGATATTGCCGGGCATGCTGCGGTGGTTGGCACCGCCGCTGAAGAAATCCTGGCGCCCGGCGAGGGTAACGCCAAAGGAATGCTCTTCGTGCGCATGCCGGTCGTAGGTAAAACCGTCCATCGCGGCCTGCAGTACGGTCAGATGCGGCAGGTGCTCGCTTTTGATGAATCGAAATTGGCTGTCCTGTTCCACCACAGTCTCCCGGAGAGAAGGTTGTGACCCGATTTATCCTTACTTTACCGCTCGGCGTGACGGATATCTTGGACAATATTGCTTTGCGGTCGTCATAGTGGAAAACCTCAGGCCCGATCGGGAAACCGGGACAGACCTCCTCAATCAGCTGACAAC
>JAWWAM010000477.1:0-2774 GCA_033721715.1 Marinobacter sp. | reverse complement strand
TGCCCTCCGGAGGCAGAGGTCAGAGGTTCGAATCCTCTCGGGCGGGCCATATTCCATAAAAAAGCCCACCTCGCGTGGGCTTTTTTATGGAATATTGGTGGCCCGTCGGCTTTGGTGAGAACCTGCGCTGGCAGTTTGGGCGCCGCTGCAAAGCAAAGGCGGGGCGTAGCCCCGAGCAACGCGCACAAAGCGTTGCGAGTCCATCCTGATCTTTCAGCCAATTGCCGAGCTTGGCTTGACCTTGAGCCTCTCCCACTAGGTACTGAAGATTTTGAGCCAATTCTATACCTCCGTTACCTCTGAGCCGAAAAGTCCACCAATCAATGCTGAAAAGATATCTGTGGTGGCATTGCCCGAGTCCCTTACCAGATTGGCCACCAAATCATCATCCAGCAAGCGTTGTAAAAACGCCATAGTTGATTCGCTGGCAATATTTGCAATCTCAGTACCGAGCACGTGAGCTCCTGCCAGCCTCGTGTCCCAGCCATGAGCCTCAAGGAGTGCTTCATGCTGTTCGTAAAACCGTTCCATTTGCCCTGGGATATTCTCGTAATTCGATGCCAGGTAGGCGATATCCGCAGCGTCTTTACGCCTTGTTTGGGCATCCCTTTCTGACCATGCAACCAATTTTAAAAGAGTTAATCCTTGAGGGCTTGCAACAGGCAGCTCCAGTTTTTCCTCTTTGATTACCGTCAACCAGTCAGCATTATCCAGTGCATTCTGAAAACCGACCACGCTCATCTGCACATCCCCAGAAGGCGGCCATGCAATGATTGAATTGCCACTTTCAACAGAGCCAAAAGGAAGAATATCGATTGGTGCACCGTGGGGCCCATGCAAACGATGAGGGAGATCGGTTTTGGTGTAGCCTTCGTGAATCAGGCTGTCGCGAATGCTCTCAAAGCTGGCCCAATCTGAAACCTGAACGGCAAGGTCGATATCCAGTGTTGCTCTTTGGATGGGGGCGCCGTAGGCGTGGTGCATGACCAAATCGCGAGCTGACGCGCCGACAATGATGAACGGCACCTTGTGATCCAGGGCAACACGCTTGATGGCTTCGTAAGTTTTTAACTGGATCGGATCAATATTTGTGGAATCGATCTCTAATCTTGCCATAAAGCCGCTCCGCTGCTTCCAGGTTTCGGGGGTCTCCGCTCGCCAGGAGATCCGCGTATACAAGGAGGTCTGGCGCTACACAAGAGTTCGGATGCAAGTTATCTGGATCATAGCGCCAGAACTTCTCGTAAATCTGCAATGTCTCAGACGAATTGGCGGTGTTCTCAGGGCTTTTCCGCAGCCTGTGCTCCATCACCAGGGTTTTGAGCTTTTCCCGTGGGAGGTAGAGGATGCCCTGTGCTGGAGACAGGTAATTGTCCAACAAAGACGCGCCAACTTCTCCACCCCAGCATCCACCGAAAACCTCCGGTTTGATTTCCTTCCAGGGCTTATCAGATTTCGCCTGAAACAATCCCATGTCCAACTCGGGCAGCAATTTTTCCGGGTAAGTCTCAGCCCAGCGATCAATCAACTCCATTGGCGACTCAAGCGACCTTGAGCCTTTCTTCCCATGCTCTCGGACATAGCCCTTGTCTTTAAGATCGTTCAGAACCCAGCCAATTGCGCCGAGGGAAACATCGCTGGCTTCGGCCATTTTTCGATAGGTTTCTCCGACTAGATTTGGCTCTATCAGAAAACTGAAGATCAGTTTTAGACCTGATGCGTTGAAGGCTCTGGATATTTTCCGCGGCGAAGTATGGGAAGATGGAGTGCGATTACCTTTTACAAAGACAAAGAAGGTCTTCTGATTCAGGTAGGCATTGCCAGCAGTATCAATGAACTGTACACCAGCATCTCGCAAACGTTCTGCCATATTAGGATTCACGTAGTCAGCAACAAGCAATGCAGGCGAAGGCATTCTTCGAAGCTGAGCAGCAATAGTGCCCACGTTCGACTGCTGCACCCATCGCTTGAGCTCGACACTATACTCAACCCCCGTAGAGCCCAGTTCGAGAATAAAGCCCTCTGTGTAAGGCATTACCTCACTCGCGTCACGCTTGTATAGCTCTAAGCCCGTTTCATTATGGAATGCGAGCATGGCCTGGTTCAGAAATTCGTTTTCGTTGATCGGTGTTTTCATAGACGCTCCACATCATTGTTCACAAAATAGCACCGTTCATTATTAATGAACAATAACTTTTTATGAACATAGCTATAAAGCTGATCTCGGCCTTCCTTATCCTGCGCCTGAACTGGCTGCCAGTTCTTTTCCAGACACCGTTTACCATCATGGTTCCCCCTCCCTGACCGGGAATACATTACCCAGCGCAAACCGACCGGCGCCCTGAATCGCCGCGACCATCTTTCTCATGGAAGCCCTGCCATGTGCGGGGCTTTTTTGTGGAATATGCTTTGCTCCTTATTCCTGATATGAAACTGCGTTAGACCCGGAGCCTGCACCACAGGCAGAAGAGGCGTCGGAACGCAGTGACGAAGGCCCTTTTTTTGGGCAGCCCCACCCACCCCCTAGTGCTTTATAAAGATCCACCGTCGCCACCAGCCGTGCCAGCCGCAACTGCACCAGTTGATCACGGGTCTGGAACAGGGTGCGCTGGGCATCCAGCAGGGCCAGCAGGTCGTCGCTGCCTTCCCGATAACGCAGGTCCGTCAGTTCCAGGGTACGGGCGGCGCGGTCGTTGACGGTTTGCTGCAATTGCTCCCGGTGCCGGCTGGTCTGCACGCGGTCCAGGGCGTCATCGGTTTCCTGTAGCGCGGTG
>JAWWAM010000476.1:0-2775 GCA_033721715.1 Marinobacter sp. | reverse complement strand
TTGTTCATCCGCATGTAACTGGAAGACTCCATCGCCCCCCGGTAATAGCTCCAGGCTTCGGGTGATGCAATCTGCATGCGCCGGAAACTGTGCTGGGCAAAAAACAGATAGCTCCCCATGGCAGAGGCAAGCGTCATGGGCAGCAAAACGACAAAGAACAACAGGCTGAAGCCACCCACCATCCACATCACTGCGATCAACGCGAAGTGACTGGCCAGGGCAGTCAGGGAGTCGAGGTGTTTGCGGGGGTTCTTCAGCAAGGGCAGTAGCGTAATGTTAAAGCCGAACACCACGGGGTAGCTCAGCAGCACCACCAGCGGGTTGCGCTGGGCGCGATAGGTAAAGCGCTGCCACGGCGTTGCCTCCCGCCACATACGGGCGGTGATCAACGGAAAAGCGCCCACGCTGGCCTCCGAAATCTGGCCCACATGGCCGTGGTGGTAATTGTGGCTGGCAAGCCAGGAGCGGGTTGGCGTCAGCATCAGGGCGCCGAAGGCATGGAACAGCCAGTAGGCAGGCCGTGAGTTGTTGAGAATGGCGCGGTGCAGGTAATCGTGAAAGGTGATGAACGCCCGCACCATCAGCAGGGCGCCCAATACCGAAAACACCAGCCTGAGGGGCCACCACTGGAGCAGCCCGGCGGCGGTCAGTGCGGCAATCATCAACACAAAAGTAGAGCCTACGAGCCACCAGCTTCTGGCAGCAGACTCTTCCACATAAGGCTTCGTGGCCGCGAGCAGCTCCCGGCCTACCCGGATGCCTTCGCTGTGCTCCGGCAAGCTGTCGTCCGATTCCTGGACATGTTCCTGACGCATGGCACGTCACCTCCCTGCCTATAAAGCTAGATCTTATGGGAGAGCTTTTCCATTCAGCAGTAGAGTACTATGACTGCACGGATAGCTTGCCGCGTTACAAACATTTTAATCTTAATTGAGAAATACGCTTTCTATGGCCGATAAAGACTTTATTCTTCAGCGCATTTTCATTTATGCAGGGCAAAAGTTCGATCCCATTATTGATCAACAAGTGGCGGAGGTTTTACGGTCGAAATTTGGTATTCACTTGCCACAGAGAGCATCAGTAAATCAATCTCTGGAATCTGCGAGAAGTGATCATGAAATCATACGTCTCATACTAGAATACCGAACAATGGGGTAGGGGATGGGCATACAACCCTTATCAGGACCTGACAGGATGGCGTGGTTACCCAATTATGAATGTGGACAAAGCAAAAAAGCGTATCGCAAAGCAGGTCAGGAAAGGCTTCAATGGCTATCCACTGGTTTCGTTGGAGTACTTTGGCAAGACGCCGGAGATTGCAACGGAGGTCGTTATTTCATTCACTCTGGATGAGAGCGCCGAACCACAGAAGCAAAAGTTTGTGAGTGAAGGCGACGCTCGAGAGGACGAGACCATCCAATCGACGCTGGTGAAGATTATTGAACGAGCAGATGCCAAAACCGTCGCTGAAGTCGAGGGTGTTACCATCGTTGCACGGCAGTGACAGCTACGAAGAGCCAAACCTGGCCCTTCGTAAGCATCGTTTCCGGATAATGGCCTTCAGTTACTGGTTACGCATCCTGATCCCGTGCATGGCGCACAAGCTTCGTTAACCAGGAGCCACCAGCGCACCAGTTTTCGTTGGTATCTTCAGCCGATACCACCGCCACCACATAGGGGCCGTCGCTCCAGAAAGCGAACATCGGGCCGCCGGAGTTTCCGGGCGACAGGTCCGCATGAGTTTCCATGGAGCGAGCGGGGCCGAGATCATACCAGGGTTCATTCAGCTTCTTATCGCGCTGAAAGGTTGGGCGCACAGCGCTACCAATAGTTGCGGGATAGCCGATATTGAACCAGAAAGGTTCGTCATCCCATGAACTGTTGTACGTACGCGTACCCATCCATCCGAACAGATCGCCAATACGATCAGCCGTGACCAGAACGGCATAGTCCTCGTCGAGTTCAAACCAGCCAACGCTGCCGGTCACCTTTGTATAAAACCAGACCCTGGTGATGGCAGTGACGGCACGGACTGAACCGCCAGATCGATGAACCTCAACGGTGCCTGCGCCATTTGAACTCCAGTCAACCACATGACTTGCCGTCAGCACATGCCTGGGGCCAACAATGACACCCGATCCGGTGCCGGAGGAGGTCAGGACCTTGCAAATGGTTCCCCATGGATAACTGATGTCGTTGTAGATTCTGCGGTCCTCCGGATTAAAAACCGTAAGAGGCCGGAGATCTTTTCCATTCAGAAGCACACGAGGCGGTTTTAGCTGCTTCTCCCTGCAAGGTACGGCGCTTGCCCCAAACCACTTGGGAATCATTGGTGCGGTAGGTTTTACGT
Source organism: Marinobacter sp. (assembly GCA_033721715.1). Classification (GTDB taxonomy): domain Bacteria; phylum Pseudomonadota; class Gammaproteobacteria; order Pseudomonadales; family Oleiphilaceae; genus Marinobacter. Next base: position 425 of record JAWWAM010000476.1, on the reverse strand, counting down.
CAGACTGCGAGTCCCGTTCGGCATCAATCCCTTTATACTTGTAGGGCTTTGGTTCCGGCAGCAACATGGACTGCAACTCTTTTGGTATCTTGCCCTTCGGACTTTTGTCGAAACGTTCGGCAACCTGTGACGCAGAGAGAGGGGATTCATCATTCGCTTTATCTTTGCTAGCCATTTTGAAGTTCCTTTTTAAATGCTAAACCGTGGCTACCAGCGCCAGACGAGGCCAGCGCTGAACCTGCCCCGGTTCTGTGTGCATCCAAAAAAACGGCGATGACCAGCTTAATGGGCGGCGTTATCCGACAGACAGCAGGAGAGCGCAGCAACATCGTCTTGTGAACCCCCGGGGACAAGACTCTCCAGCGAAAATCAGAGTCATTAGTTAGTCTAGTTCTTCCAGTCGGTTGGTCAAAGTTTGTACAGTT
>JAWWAM010000475.1:0-2776 GCA_033721715.1 Marinobacter sp. | reverse complement strand
GGGCGCCTTCGGGGGCAAGCGGGAAATCATGGAACATATCTCGCCTCTGGGCCCGGTATACCAGGCGGGCACACTCAGCGGAAATCCGCTGGCCATGTGCGCGGGGCTGGCCACCCTGAACGCGATTTCCGAGCCAGGCTTTCATGATCGGCTGACGGAAAAAACCAATGCCGTTCGTGACGGGCTGAAAGAAGCCGCAGACAGCGTGGGTATTCCCCTCGCCGTGCAAAGCGCCGGTGCCATGTTCGGGTTCTTCTTTACCGATGCGCCCCGTATTACGCGCTTCGACCAGGTAATGGCCTGCGACGTGGAACGATTCAAAAAATTCTTCCAGGGCATGCTCAAGGAAGGTGTCTACCTGGCGCCGTCGGCCTTTGAAGCTGGCTTCACCAGCGCTGCATTGACGGATGACGACATTCACCAGACCATTGAAGCAGCACGGCGGGTCATGGCCACGCTCTGAATCCGGCAACCGAGGAGAGGCTTCCGGGCATCGGCCCGGAAGTCGCCGCCTCAAAACATGTCTTTCGGGGCCACGCCCATGAACCGCGTCACAGTTTGACAGCAACGCCCTCATCGCGACCCTTCCTGCCGTTGACTTACCCCTCTGCCTGACCGAATTATGTGCAAATCTCATACAAAGAGATGCACTGACTGCGACCATCTAACAAATAAAAAAGACGTCAGCGCAGGGAGGCACCACACAATTGCCCCGGATGTCCTGCAAGCCAGGTATCGGCAAAACCTGTTAGGTCGAGCCGCAGTTTGACAACAAATACAACAGCAAACTGTAGGTGCAACGATGAAACAATGGATCAAGGCATTCACCATGCTGCTTGTGCTGGCATGGTCAGCGCCAACAATGGCCTGGTGGTGGGACTCCACCCCATCCGACTACACCGACACCCGCTATCCCGTGGTGCTGGTTCACGGCATGTTCGGCTTCGATTCTATCGCCGGCGTGGATTACTGGTATGGCATCGCCGAAGACCTGCGCAAATACGGCGCTGAGGTTTACACCACCCAGGTGCCCGCCCTGGACAGCACCATTGCCAGGGGCGAGGCACTCCTTCCCCAGATTGCGTCGATCGCGGCCATTCACGGCAAGGTAAACCTGATTGGCCACAGCCATGGCGGGCCAACGGCACGGTATATCGCCAGGGTGCGGCCTGATCTGGTGGCCTCCGTCACATCGGTCGGCTCACCTCACAAAGGCTCGCCGGTTGCCGACCTGATCTACGGTTCCCCGGCCGAGAGTCTGGCGGCGTCACTGGGTAACGCGCTTGGCGGCCTGATCGACCTGCTTTCTGGCGGCGGTTATAACCAGGACCTGAGCTCCAGCCTGTACTCCCTGACCACCCAGGGCAGCGCGCAATTCAATAATTTTGCACCGGCGGGCATTCCCGGGACCGCTTGTGGTGAAGGATCCTATTCGGCCAACGGGGTGCGTTTCTATTCCTGGGGCGGGACCGGCGTTCTGACCAATGTGCTTGACCCGTCAGATGCGCTGCTGGGCACCACAAGCCTGGCGTTCGGCTTCAGTGCCAATGATGGCCTGGTCGGCCGTTGTAGCAGCCATTTTGGAAAGGTTATTCGCGATAATTATTTCATGAACCATCTGGACGAGGTGAACCAGGCGCTGGGCCTGCACAGCCTGTTCGAGACCGACCCGAAAACCGTGTACCTGCAGCAGGCTAACCGGCTCCGAAACGCCGGCCTCTGAAGGCGGACATCATGGCCGGGAACAGACACCCGGCCATGTTATCAGAACCCCATTTCCACACCGACCATCACTTCCCGGCGGCTGTAGTCGTACCGCTCAAGGCTGCTGCGGTTGTTGAGCATGCTCCACTCCGCCAGCATCAGCCATGGGCCAGCCAGCCGGTATTCGGCCAGCAGCATTCCGCGGAAGCGATTGTCTGTCCGGCGCTCGGAAACCACATCTCCATCGGATACCAGGCGGTAGTCATCCTGATAGCGCGAATGGCGGATGTCGCCGCGGGCACCCACGGATAACCGCCCAGAGACGTAATAGCGAGCCTCAGCGGACACCAGGTTGCGTAACGGCGACACGCTGAAAAATTCCTGCTGGGTTGTCAGGTCCTTGCGATCATTAACCTCAAGCTGGTACCGCCCTCTGAACAGCCAACTCCCTGAACTCTTGCTGGTACTGGCACCCAGGCGCACCATTTCCCCATCGTAGGCGCTGAAATCAGCGCCTCCCCGGATAGTGGAAACCGACCCGTCGGCACTGCAGTCAATCCCCCTAATCAGAGACGCGAAAAGACATTGGTCTGGGCGATAAACAGCCTCGAGGCGAACCTCTCGTTCAAGAACATCGCCTCCGAACCACGAACCTGCAAGGCTCAGGGTGGAGGTTAATTCGCCTGCACCGAAACCGGTCAGCCAGGATGCGCCGGTACTGAGGTAGCTGTTGTCGAATTCAGAATGGTCGGGATATTGGCGAGTATAGGCGACACCATGCAGGCCAAAACCCTCACTGCCCAAGCGGGCGCTGCCAACAGCCAAGATGTCGGCAAAACCGCCGGACTGATTACTTGAAGCATCGTCCGGTGTCCCGGCGATGTTGTCATCATAGCCGCCGGCCGCCAGGAGATACCCACTGCCACTGATATGATCAAAGCGGTCAGATTTGTTCTCATCAAGCTGACGCAGGGCCAGAACCCGCACTTTTTCCGGCGAGTCCGGGCCGGCAGCCCGCTCGAACCACTCTCGCGCCGCCTCGTCCTGCCCCTTCTCCTGCATGACAAGCCCG
>JAWWAM010000474.1:0-2776 GCA_033721715.1 Marinobacter sp. | reverse complement strand
TAATAGGTTTCTTCCGGCAATACTTCTTCCTGCTTGTTGGAAGCGCACGCACTGATCATAAGCGCTGCGGTAGTCACTAGCAGTAATCGAACAACTGATCTCATGCCGGAATCCCGTATAATGGCGAAAATTCGAATGGTGAGCCATTGTAACGGGGATCTGCTCCCTTGTGCAGTGGCACCCACTGTAGATTGGAAAATTCTGACTCAAACGTAACACTTATAACCGGCCCCGGGGGCTCAATGTCATCTGAAAACCGTATTATCGCCAGCTTCTCTGTCCCGCCGGAACACAGCGACCGCCGGCTCGACCAGGCCGCGGCTGAGCTGATGCCAGAGCATTCCCGTTCACGATTGCAGGGCTGGATCAAGAGCGGCGCGTTGACGGTGAACGGGAAAGCCTGCAAGCCCCGTGACAAGGTCATGCTGGGAGACAAGCTGGAACTGGACGCCGAGCCAGAGGCGCAAGTCAGCTGGCAGGCGGAATCGATTTCCCTGGATATTGTCTACGAAGACGAGCACCTGCTGGTGATCAACAAGCCGGCGGGTCTGGTTGTCCATCCCGCCGCAGGCCATGCTGACGGCACCCTGGTCAACGCCTTGCTCAACCATGCCCCGGAAGTGGAAAACCTGCCGAGGGCGGGCATTGTTCATCGTCTCGACAAGGATACGTCCGGAATCATGGTGGTGGCGCGCAGCCTGATCGCCCACACATCACTGGTTGACCAGCTGCAAACCCGTACCATGGGGCGCGAGTACGAGGCGATCGTAGTGGGCACTTTGACCGGGGGCGCCACGGTAGACGCGCCGATTGGCCGCCACCCCCGTGAGCGCAAGAAAATGGCGGTGGTGCCTACCGGCAAGCCCGCGGTTACCCATTATCGCCTGATCGAGCGCTTCGCCGCCCATACCCATGTGCGTTGCAAGCTTGAAAGCGGGCGCACGCACCAGATCAGGGTCCACATGGCACATGTAAAGCATCCGTTGGTTGGTGACCCTCAATATGGGGGGCGGCTTAGGCTCCCGAAGGGGACCACGGATGAGCTGCGTGATGTACTGGCAGGATTTCAACGCCAGGCGCTCCATGCCCGACAGTTGACGCTGGAACATCCCCGGACAGGAGAGCTGATGAGCTGGGAGGTCCCCCTGCCCGAGGATATGGAGACGCTTCTCGCAGCGCTTCGCAAGCACGTCAAGGATCTGGAGAGCAATGACTTCTGAGTTGCCACTGATCGTCCCGGACTGGCCAGCACCTTCATGGGTGCAGGCGGCGTGTACGACAAGGGGCGGCGGAGTTAGCAAGCCGCCCTGGCAGTCGCTGAACCTTGGCACCCATGTGGATGATAACCCAGAGGATGTGGCGAAGAATCGTGTATTACTCAGGCAATGGGCTGGCCCCGATGCCCGGTCCTTCGGGTGGCTGAAACAGGTCCATGGCACCAGCGTCGCAGTGCTGCCTCAGCCAGGGGAGGTTACCGCGGACGCCAGCGTCACCAACCAGCCCGGAGTGGTGTGTGTGGTAATGACGGCGGATTGTCTGCCTGTATTGTTCTGCGATCCCTCCGGGCAGGTGGCCGCAGCCCACGCCGGCTGGCGCGGGCTGTGTGACGGCGTTCTGGAGCGAACCGTAGAGCACCTGGGTAATCCCGCGGGTGTCCTTGCCTGGTTGGGGCCAGCCATAGGGCCCGATCAGTTTGAGGTGGGTGCCGAGGTGAGAGAAGCCTTTCTCCTGCACGACCCCCAGGCGGCCGTGGCTTTTGTGCCCAGCCCCCGGCACTCCGGGCGTTACCTGGCTGATCTGTATGAGTTAGCCCGGCAAAGGCTGGCAGCTGCCGGTGTTCTCCAGGTCTACGGTGGCGGGTTTTGCACGGTTGCCGACCGTGAGCGCTTTTTCTCTTACCGACGGGACGGCCAGACCGGGAGAATGGCGAGCCTGATCTACATTTCATGATGCCCGTCAATTTTCTGACACTTCTTGCCTTTGTCCGCTTGAAGTCCTGCCAATCGCCCCTACATTAACTGTCAAAGCAGAGAAATTGCCGCCGGCGGGAACGCCCGCCCGGCCGCACGACAGACATCGGGGAATACCAGACTATGAGAATCGACAAGCTGACCAGCAAACTGCAAACCGCACTGGCGGATGCCCAGTCCCTTGCAGTAGGCAAGGATCATAACTTTATCGAACCCCTCCACCTTATGCAGGCGCTGATGGACCAGCAGGGCAGCTCCATCAAGCCCTTGCTGAAGCAGGCCGGCGCAGAGCCCGGTCGTATCCGTCAGGCGGTGGCCCAGGAAATCGAAAATTTGCCGGAAGTGCGGGGCTCGGCCGGCGATGTGTCCATGTCTAACGATATGGGCCGGCTGTTCAATATTGCTGACAAGCTCGCTCAGAAGCGAGGCGACCAGTTTATTTCCAGCGAACTGATGCTGCTGGCAGCCCTGGATGATCGTGGCGCGCTCGGGCGTATTTTGCGCGAGCAAGGTGTCGATAAAGCCTCACTGGAAAGCGCTATCGATGACGTGCGCGGTGGTGAGTCAGTCGATGACCCCTCTGCGGAAGAGAACCGGCAGGCCCTTTCCAAATACACCATTGATCTTACCGAGCGCGCAGAAGCCGGCAAGCTGGACCCGGTGATCGGCCGTGATGATGAAATCCGCCGGACCATCCAGGTGCTTCAGCGTCGCCGGAAGAACAACCCGGTCCTTATTGGCGAACCCGGTGTGGGCAAGACTGCCATTGTGGAGGGGCTGGCTCAGCGCATCGTGAATGGCGAAGT
>JAWWAM010000473.1:0-2786 GCA_033721715.1 Marinobacter sp. | reverse complement strand
TTCGCACCATGCAGACCGATCCGCAGCGCGTGCGTCGTACCGATCCGGGCGAACCGGAAAAGTGCCCCGTATGGGGGCTGCACAAGGTGTATTCCGATGCAGACACCCAGGAATGGGTGCAAGCCGGCTGCCGCAGTGCGGGCATTGGCTGCCTGGAGTGCAAGAAACCCCTGATTGACTCGATTATCGAGGAACAGCGCCCGCTGCATGAGCGAGCCCGGGAATATGAGAGCAATCCGGACCTGGTTCGCGCCATTATCGAGGAAGGCTGCGAGCATGCCCGGGACGCCGCGCGGGATACCCTCGAGGAAGTCCGGGCGGCGATGGGGCTGAGCTACCGCTGAACACCGGTGATGACGCAGATGGAGGCTCCATGACAGACGATACCGCGGGCAAGGCAGTGGTCGAGGAGGCGGCAGACGCCTCTGTTCCGGCCGCTGAGCAGGCGCCGCTGGCACGGGTTTCCGGTAAACCGGTGGTCGACCTTCCCCGTGATCTCTATATACCGCCTGACGCCCTTGCGGTGTTTCTGGAAGCCTTTGAAGGCCCGCTGGATCTGTTGCTGTACCTTATCCGGCGCCAGAACATGGACATTCTTGACATTGATGTCAGCGAAATTACCAAGCAGTACATGGATTACATTGGCGCTGTGGAAGCCATGCGGTTTGAACTGGCTGCAGAATACCTGGTGATGGCTGCCACACTGGCGGAGATCAAATCCCGGATGTTGCTCCCGCGCCAGGAAACGGAGGATGAGGAAGAGATTGATCCCCGGGCCGAGTTGATCCGCCGCTTGCAGCAGTACGAGCGCTTCAAGCAGGCAGCGGAAGACATTGATGAGCTGCCACGGCTGGAACGGGATAATTTTACGGGCTCAGCGGCATTACCGAAGATGCCTTCCAGTCAGCCGCATCCGGATGTGGACCTGCGGGAAATCCTTCTGGCGCTCCAGGGTGTGCTGAAACGGGCCGATCTGTTTACCAGTCACCATGTTGAAAAAGAGAGGCTCTCCACCCGCGAGCGTATGTCGGCCATACTTTCAGTGTTGCGGGACGACCAGTTCGTGACCTTTGAGAGTCTGTTTACGCCGGAAGAGGGGCGACTGGGTGTGGTGGTCAGCTTCCTGGCAACGCTTGAGCTGGTCAAAGAGCAGCTGATAGAAGTGGTGCAGGCAGAGGTCCTCGGCCCGATTCATGTCAGGGCCAGAGCATCCCGCTGACAATCCGGCATCGCGAAACCCGATACCTGGTAGTGGAACCATGAACGAAGAAAACCTCAAACAAATTCAGGCGATTACCGAGGCCGCTCTGCTTGCCGCAGGGAAGCCATTGTCGGTAGACCAGTTGCGGGAGCTGTTCGAGGAAGCCGAACGCCCGGCCCGTCAGATCATGGAGCATGTGCTGGTGTTGTTGGAGCAGTCCTGCCAGGGCCGGGGGTTTGAACTGAAAAAAGTGGCCAGTGGGTATCGGCTGCAGGTCCGGGAAGAGTATGCGCCCTGGGTCGGGCGGTTGTTCGAGGAGAAGCCCCAGCGTTACTCCCGTGCATTGCTCGAAACCCTGGCGCTGGTGGCCTATCGCCAGCCTATTACCCGGGGCGAAATCGAGGATATCCGCGGTGTAACGGTCAGCAGCAACATCGTCCGCACATTGCTTGAGCGTGAATGGGTACGTGTTGTCGGGCATCGGGATGTGCCTGGCCGGCCAGCCATGTATGCGACCACGAGGCAGTTCCTGGATTATTTTAACCTGGAGGGGCTGGACCAGTTGCCTCCGCTTTCCGACATCCGGGATCTGGAAGAAATCGGACGGGAAATCGAGAAAAACATGCAGGCGGAGATCGAATTTGAATCTCCTGCCAGAGATACTGGTGACGAGGAGGGGGAAATCTCCCCGGAGTCGTCGCCAGGGCAGACACTTCACTGATGCCTTCGGCATCAGCCACTTGTTAAGGACAGATTCATGGCGGCAGATCGCCCCCGTAAGCCGGATAGCAGAAAGCCGGAAGAGAGCACCGTTTCCGGCCCGGAACGTATTCAGAAGTTGTTGGCGAGAGCTGGCGTAGGGTCACGTCGGGAGGTCGAGGGCTGGATAGAGGCCGGGCGCCTGGTTATCAATGGCAATCCAGTGGAACCGGGGCAGAAAGCCTCCGTCAGTGATCGCATTGAACTGGACGGCAAGCGCCTTGATATTGCGGCCGGCGCGGAAGTGCTCCGGCGCGTGTTGATATACAACAAGCCCGAAGGCGAGGTGACTACACGCCGCGACCCGGAAGGGCGCCCAACTGTTTTCGACAGCCTTCCCCGGCTCCGCGACCATCGCTGGATTGCCATTGGCCGTCTTGATATCAATACCACAGGCCTGGTGCTTTTCACCACTGACGGCGAACTTGCCAACCGGTTGATGCACCCCTCCCGGCAGATCGACCGTGAATACGCCGTGCGAGTCTTTGGGGAGGTGGATGAAGCCATGATCAAGCGGCTGTCGGAAGGTGTGCTGCTGGACGATGGTATGGCGAAATTCTCCGATATCTCACAAGCCGGTGGCAAGGGGATCAACCAGTGGTTCCATGTCACACTGCTTGAAGGCCGTAACCGGGAGGTGCGGCGGCTGTGGGAGTCTCAGGGAGTTCGTGTGAGCCGGCTCAAGCGGGTGCGTTACGGGCCGATTTTCCTGCCCAGCCGACTCACGGTCGGCAAGTGGGAAGAGCTGGATCAGAAAGCGGTAGATTCGCTCAGCAAATCCGTGGATCTGAAACCTGTGGAGATTCCGGCAAAAACACCCTCCGAG
>JAWWAM010000472.1:0-2792 GCA_033721715.1 Marinobacter sp. | reverse complement strand
GGGACTACCTCACTGATCTGTTCCCGATTCTGGAGCTGGGCACCAGTGCCAAAATGCTCTCCATCGTTCCGCTGCTGAATGGTGGTGGTCTGTATGAGACCGGTGCTGGCGGTTCCGCACCCAAGCACGTTCAGCAGCTGCTGCAGGAAAACCACCTGCGCTGGGACTCGCTGGGTGAGTTCCTGGCCACAGCTGTCTCCCTGGAAGAACTGGGGGAGAAGCAGAGCAACGAGCGTGCCCGCCTCCTGGGCCTGACCCTGGACAAGGCCACCGAGCGCCTGTTAGAGAACAACCAGTCGCCCTCCCGTAACACCGGCGAGCTGGACAACCGTGGCAGCCACTTCCACCTGGCCCGTTACTGGGCGGAAGAACTGTCAAAGCAGGATGAAGACAAAGAACTGAAAACCTTCTTCGAGAAGCTGTCCAGGCAGCTGGAGGAGAACAAGGACAAGATTCTGGAAGAAATGAGCGTCATTCAGGGGCATCCGGCGGATATCGGGGGTTACTACCACCCGCCGGCGGAAAAAGTCTGCAAGATCATGCAGCCAAGCGATACCTTCAACAAGATCCTGGCCGACGCCCGGGCATCAGTGAAGTGATCCACAGTCAGGTCAGCCGGGAGATGATCCCGGTTGCCTGAGCTAAAAACCGGACAGTCTGCGAGGGCTCTCCGGTTTTTCTGGTTCTGGGGCCAGCACTATTTCTCCGGGGCGGCTATCAGCACGCCGGAAAAGGTTCGAAGCTCTGCCAGCGGCAGCGCACGCGAATACCAGAAGCCCTGATAACCGCTGCACCCGAATTGCTGCAGTAATCTGAATTGTTCTTCGGTTTCCACACCCTCGGCCACCACACTCATTCCCAGCTCCCGGGCCATCGACAGGGTTCCGCGTGTGATCGCCGCATCACTGGTGTTGGAGGTAATGCCACTAACAAACGAACGGTCGATCTTGATCTTGTTCACGGGCATGTCACGCATGTAGCTGAGGCTTGAGAACCCGGTGCCGAAGTCGTCGATCGCCACCTCGATACCCATGCTCCGGATTTCCCGCAACTGTCTGATGACGTCCTTGGGGTCAGTCAGAAACACGTTTTCGGTAATTTCAACACAGAGCTGGCCCGGCGCCAGCTGGTATTGATCATTAAGGCGAGCCAGCCGTTCCACCAGGTTATGGCGATGAAACTGCAGTGGTGAAAGGTTGATGGAAATGGCCGGTACACCGATTTCAGCCAGTTCAGCTGCCCTGGCAAAAGCCTCCTGCATGACCCACTCGCTGATGGGAAGGATCTGGCCCGTGCGCTCAGACAAGGGGATGTATTCGGCGGGCGAGATATAGCCGCGGTCAGGGTGATTCCACCGGATCAGTGCTTCAACCCCGACAATGGCGAGCTCGTTATTGAACAGGGGTTGATAGAAAAGCTCGAACTGGTTCGTGGCCAGGGCCTGCTGAAGTTGCTGGCGCAACGCAACTTCGTGTTGCACACGACGATCGAGGGTCTTGTTGAACCATTGCCAGTTGTTACCACCAAGCTTTTTGGCCTCGTACATCGCCATGTCGGACTGCTGTATCAACAGCATGGATTTATCCAGCGTACCATTGGCTGTGGCGATGCCTATGGCTGCAGAAAGGGTGATCTCCACGTCATCATTGAGAAATGGCCTTGAGAACTGCTCCAGGATCACGTCGGCCACCCGGTTAATAGCCTGGCGTTCTTCCGTGGCGGGTACGAGAGCGACAAACTCGTCACCGCCAAACCGTACCAGAGTGGAGTCATCCGGAAGGACGGCCTCCAGCCGCCGCGCAGTCTGCGCCAGTATCTCATCACCAAAAGCATGGCCAAGGCTGTCATTGATGGGTTTGAAACCATCCAGGTCGATAAACAGGGCATGGATGGCCAGTTGCCGGGCGTAGGCCCGGTGACAGATGGCGTGCAGATGGGATTCCAGGTAGATGCGGTTGGGAAGTCCGGTCAGGGAATCATGGCTCGCCTGGAAGGTCAGAACCTCCTCCTGCCGCACACGGTCGCTGATGTCCGTCTGTATACCGATAAAGTGAGTGACTTCGTCATCGCCATTCCGGACCGGAGCAATGTATAGGTCGTTCCAGAAGCTGCTGCCGTCCTTGCGATAATTCAGCAAAGAGGTATGGACTTCGCGCAGGGCGGCAAGGCCTGAGCGAATGCTCGCGACAGCCGCTTTGCTGGTGTCGGGCCCCTGAAGGATTCGGCAATTCGCGCCAATCATGTCGTCCGCGCGGTGGCCGGTCATCCGTTCAAAAGCCGGATTTACGTAGATGAGGGGGAACCCGGGCGTCCTTGCGTCAGCAATGGTGATGCCGCTTGAAGATGCTTCTACACTGCGCTCCAGTATGCGCAGGCGAGCTTCGGTCTGGCGCTCGCGGGTCCGGTCCCTGGCCTGCCCGTGTACCCCGGTAACCTGGCCGTTCACGATAATGGGTATATTGAGGATATCCAGTTGCAGGATTTCGCCACGCCTGTTTGCGATGCGTATCTCGTAGCGCTGATGGTTTCCGGCCAGAGTTTCCTCGAAATGGCGGGTTGTGCGCTCCCTGTCCTGTGCTACCACCAGCATCTCGTAATGCTGGCCCAGAATATCCTCCTCTTTCGCATCAATGAGTTCACAACCTGCCTGATTGATCTGCACGAACTCGCCGGCAGGATTCAATGTGAAAACCGCATCGGGGTTATAGGTAAACAACGAACGATAATGCTGTTCGTTGTATTCGTGCGAATTCGGGTCTGGCACCGTTTACCTCTCGGGTTGGTGTCGGCTG
>JAWWAM010000471.1:0-2792 GCA_033721715.1 Marinobacter sp. | reverse complement strand
GGGGGTAAAACTTGCGGGCATATGCTGAATCAGCACCAAGGGTGCGGGAAATCCTGCTGGCAGCGCAGTCAGCACACGCTGAAGCGCGACCGGCCCACCAGTGGAGGTGCCAACGGCAACCACACTGTAGTGCTTGGCGGCCCCACGACGGGAAGTGTGCCGGGTCGGCGGTGGCGGCTCTGGTGCCGGCCTGGGAATATCGCGCCCGGGACGTGGGCTGGCCGGTATTGACCGTTTTCCCGGGGCAGGACGCGTAACCGGAGCTGCAACCGGTGAAGGAGCAGGTTTCGCTCCCGGCCGGCTGCCAGCCACATCCATTATGCGATCGATCAGAATCTTCTGCAGCTGGCTGGAGTCTCTGGCAATTTCCTCGAAATTCTTGGGCAGGAAATCCACAGCGCCAGCTTCAAGAGCATCCAGGGTAACCCGGGCGCCTTCGTAGGTCAGAGACGAAAACATCAGTACCGGAACGGGATGCCGTTTCATGATCTCACGGACGGCACTGATACCATCCATCACCGGCATTTCGTAATCCATGGTGATGACGTCAGGACGCAGCTTTTCAGCAAGCTCCACACCCTCACGGCCGTTTGTGGCAGCGCCCACCACCTTGATCTGACCGGATGCGGTCAGGATTTCCGTCAGTCGCTTGCGGAAGAAACCTGAATCATCAACGACCAGGACAGAAACCGTCATCCATTTCTCCTAAACCCGGGCCCGCTGCTGATCCACAACTGAAAATCTGTCAGCCGTAATTCTGCAGCAGGCTTGGAACGTCAATTATGAGTGCAATACGGCCGTCACCGGTGATCGTTGCTCCCGCCATGCCCGGTGTTCCCTGCAAAGCGCGGCCGAGCGGCTTGATCACCACCTCTTCCTGGCCTACAAGCTGGTCCACCACAAAGCCAACCCGGCGGGTGCCCATGGCGACAATCACTACATGGGCGTTCTCGGGCTCCGGATCTCCTGCCGCGCCTTTCACCAGCCACCGTTTGATATGGAACAATGGGAACACCTTGTCGCGCACCACAATACATTCACGGCCGTCTACGATGTTCTTTTTGCTCAGATCCAGGTGGAAAATCTCTACCACGTTCACCAGGGGCAAGGCGAAGGACTGATCCCCCAGCATGATCATCAGGGTCGGCATGATGGCCAGCGTCAGCGGCACCTTGATGACGATGCGCGAGCCTTTGCCCAGTTCCGACTCGACACTCAACTGGCCATTGAGCTGCCCGATCTTGGTCTTGACCACGTCCATGCCGACGCCACGGCCCGACACGTCGGAAATCTGGTCCTTGGTGGAGAAGCCCGCGGCGAATATGAGGTTATAGCATTCGGTATTCGTCAAGCGGTCAGCGGCATCCTGCTCATAGATGCCCTTTTCCACTGCTTTGCGGCGCAGCACGTCTGGGTCCATACCTGCGCCGTCATCTTCAATCGACAGAAGGATATGATCACCTTCCTGCTCAGCAGAGAGGGTCACCGTTCCCTGGCGGGGCTTGCCCGCTTTTTCCCGGATATCCGGTGCCTCAATACCGTGGTCCACCGAATTGCGCACCAGATGCACCAGCGGATCGGACAACGCTTCCACGAGATTCTTGTCCAGGTCAGTCTCTTCGCCGTGCATCTCAAGATTGATCTCCTTCTTGAGATTCCGCGCCAGGTCACGGACCACCCGGGGGAAACGGCCAAATACCTTCTTGATGGGCTGCATTCGCGTTGCCATCACGGCAGACTGAAGGTCCGTGGTAACAACATCGAGATTGGAGACGGCCTTATGCATATGCTCGTCTTCACTCTGCGCCCCGAGGCGCTGAAGCCGGTTGCGCACCAGCACCAGCTCACCCACCATATTCATGATGTCATCAAGTCGCTTGGTATCGACACGCACGGAGGTTTCCGCCACAGGTGCATTCGCATCCCGGGACGGCATCGCAGGGGCGGTCGAGGCGGGGCTGGCCGGTTTGCCTGCCGGCTTGCTGTCAGAAGGTGCGGGAGAGGTGTTTGTCGTCTCTGCTGTGGGGCTTCCCCCCTTGCCATGCAGGTCGTCCAGCAGCTTTTCAAACTCATCGTCTGAAATCAGATCATCAGTGCTCTTGCTGCCGGTGTGCTCAGAGGGCTCCGGCTTCTGTTCGTCAGCCTTGCCCGTTTCTGGCGGGCCGGCGAACTGACCCTTGCCATGTAGCTGATCCAGCAGCGCCTCAAATTCATCATCGGAGATTTCGTCGCCACCAGTGCTGCTGTCATCCCCGGCAGCCTGGCTTTGGGTGCCTTCGCCAGAGGACGCAGGGGCGCTGTTTTTCTCGTCTTCGAGGGCATCCAGCAGTTGTTCGAATTCGTCGTCGGTGATATCACCGCTGTCTTCGTTCGAGCCGGCATCAGCCGTGGTCTCCGCATCGCGAGCCGCTGCAGGCGCTGCCGGAGCTTCCCCCGCAGGTTGTGCCAGAGCATCAAGGGCAGCTATCAGTTCGTCGGGAGCAGGTGTCAGTTCTTCGTGGTGACGAACCTGCTCGAACATCGCGTTGACATGGTCCAGCGTCTCCAGCACCACGTCCATCAGTTCAGAGTCAACCTTACGCTTGTGATTGCGCAGAATATCGAACACGTTCTCCGCGGAATGACAGCAGCGGACCAGCGGGTCCAGCTGAAGAAAGCCGGCACCGCCTTTTACAGTGTGGAACCCACGGAAAATGGCGTTGAGCAGATCACTGTCGTCAGGATTCTGCTCAAGGTCGACAAGCTGCTCAGACAACTTTTCGAGTATCTCGCCTGCTTCAACAAGGAAGTCC
>JAWWAM010000470.1:0-2808 GCA_033721715.1 Marinobacter sp. | reverse complement strand
TGCCCGCGTGCTGACAGCTTTTCTGCCAGCAGCGTGGTTTCCGCTTTGGTGCGGACAAAGACAATGGCGGCATCCAGCGGTTCTACTTCCAGAATGCGCGTCAGGGCGTCCAGTTTGCGCTCGGCATACACCGGCAGCACAAATTGGGAAATACGTTCAACGGTGCGGGTCTCGCTCTCGATCTTTACTTCTGTGGCATCGCGCAGATAGGTCTGGGCGACTTTCTTGATCTGCGGCGGCATGGTCGCGGAGAAGAGGGCGCGCTGACAGTTTTCCGGAGTTTTCGCCAGAATGGCTTCCACGTCATCAATGAAGCCCATGCGAAGCATTTCATCGGCTTCGTCGAGCACCAGGGCTTTGAGGCTGTCCAGCTTCAGGGTGCCCTTGCGCAGGTGGTCCAGCATACGGCCCGGAGTGCCCACGATTACCTGGGCGCCGCGGCGCAGGCCTTTGATCTGAGGGAAGAAATCCTGGCCGCCGTAAATCGGCAGTACATGGAAGTTACGGAATTTGCTGGCGTAGGTGGTAAACGCTTCGGCCACCTGGATGGCCAGTTCCCGTGTGGGTGCCAGCACAAGGATCTGGGGCTCCATAAGCGAGGCATCAATGCGGCTCAGCAACGGCAGCGCAAAGGCAGCGGTCTTCCCGGTGCCGGTCTGGGCCACGCCCAGCAGATGCTTACCGGCCAACAGCGCAGGAATGGTCTGGGCCTGTATGGGAGAAGGTTTTTCATAGCCGACGGCGGCAACAGCTTCAAGGACAGCTGGATCCAGGCCGAGTTCGGCAAAAGACAAGTCAGACATTAAAGTACTCGGAATTCGAAGGGTAGAGCATTGCAATGCAATGCATGATGTGGCGGGGATTATAACTGGTTTCTTGAATCTTTAACACGGCTAATGCCGGTGGTGCTGTAGGTAGTTGCCGGCTTGCCGGCGCCGACAGTTGCGTTACTGGCGGATATTCGGCAATCTCCGGACTGAATCGGATAGGATGCTAATAAGGCAAGCTGATGAATTTCGAAAAGTTATTGGAAGTGGCCGCAAAGGGTGGCGAAGTAACCATTCCGTCTTCGTGGGCACAGGGCCGAGCCTCGTTTGGCGGTGTGAGTGCGGCGCTTGTGTTTGACCGGATGGCGAACGTTGTTGCGCCTGGCCGGCCAATGCGGTCCATGCAGGTGTCTTTTGTGGGCCCGGTAACGCCGGACGAGCCTGCGACGGTCGAGGCCGAACTTCTGCGTGAAGGTAAAGCTGTCAGTCAGGTGTTGGGACGCATTGTTCAGGGCGGCGAGCCCAGGCTGATGGTTCTTGCCAGTTTCGGTGGCGATAGAGAGTCGGACGTGCAGGTGGAGGCCTTGCCGGCGCCGGAAGCGAAACCGGTAGACCAATGTAACGGATTGGATTATATCAAAGGGGTGACTCCGGAATTTATCCAGCAGATCGAAATGCGCTGGGCTTTTGGTAATCTGCCGTTCAGTGGCAAAGGTGGCCGGGAGCTTGGTGGCTGGATGCAGTTCAGGAAGACTCCGGAAACCTTTTCAGATGCACACATTATTGCACTCGTTGATGCGTGGCCGCCTGCTGTTTTGCCCTACGTAAAAGGACGGGTGAAAACCAGTTCCCTGAGTTGGTCACTTGATATCGTTCATCCCCGGCCACCTCTGGAGCCAGGCGACTGGTTGCTGTACAAGGCTACGATTGACGAGGCAAGTGCAGGATACGGCCACACTCATGCAGGGATCTGGACTGCACGCGGAGAGCTGGTAGCTCTGAGTCGGCAAACGGTAACGGTATTCGGATAGCGGCAATAGCAACGTCCACTCCTGTCTTTAAGGTAAGGAATCCCCGTGAAACCAGTCGAAACAATGAAAGTGCTGGTGGCCAGCGTGATTGCGGTTGTGGTCATGGTAGGTATTGCCCGGTTCTCCTATACGCCGATGATTCCCGAGATGGTCAGCGCGCTTGGTCTGAGCACCTCCGTGGTGGGTATGCTGGCAACGGTGAATTACGCCGGCTACCTGACCGGTGCTTTGCTGATCACCCGAATCAGCGATCTTGGTCTCAAAGTGCGGTTGTACCAGCTCGGGCTTGTTGTGGCAGTGGTTTCAACGGTTCTGATGGGCTACACCACCAATGTGTGGTTGTGGTTCATACTGCGGTTCATTTCCGGGCTCAGCACCTCCGCAGGCATGTTACTGGGGGCCGGTCTGCTGATGAGTTGGCTGATCAAGCACAACCAGAAATCCGAGCTGGGTGTGTTCTTTTCTGGCATCGGGCTCGGGATTGTGCTGACGGCGGTGGTGGCCGAGCTGATCAAGGATGCCTTTACCTGGGATACCCAGTGGGTGATTTACGGGTTGGTGGCGTTGGTGCTGGTGGTTCCCGCCTGGCGCTGGATGCCGGACTACCGGGCCTGCACCTTGCCGCAAACCGCGGGCAAATCTGCAGGGAGTGAGCGGAGCCGCTTCATTCGCATATTGCAGCTGGCCTATTTTTGCGCGGGTGTGGGCTATGTGGTTACCGCCACTTTCCTGGTGGCCATCGCGGAAGCCATGCCGCAGCTCAGCGGCCACGGCTGGCTGATCTGGCTGGTGGTCGGCCTCGCCGCCACCCCGGCCTGCTGGCTGTGGGACGTGTTCTCGCGCCGGTGGGGGCAGTGGCTCGCGCTTTATCTGGCTTATACCCTTAACGCTGTCAGTATCATGATGCTGATCTTCAACGCCGACATGATCGGTGTGATGCTCAGTGCCGTGATCTATGGTGCCAGCTTTATCGGTATTGTCAGCATGATGCTGGCTATGGTGGGGCGTGT
>JAWWAM010000469.1:0-2813 GCA_033721715.1 Marinobacter sp. | reverse complement strand
GGGGAAGTCACCCTGGATGCGGTGGCCGAACGCCTGGGTATCAAGCCGCGAACCTTGCGTACCCGCCTGACCGAAGCAGAAACCAGTTTCAACCAGGTGTTGGCGGATTTTCGTTATCGCCTGGCGCGGCAGCTGTTGGCAACCACCGATGAGTCCATTGATGAGATCGTGTATCTCACCGGCTTCTCGGAGCCCAGTACCTTTTACCGGGCGTTCAAGCGCTGGTCGGGAATGACCCCCATTGAATACCGCAAAACCGCACAGGGAAAGGACGTCATGGTTGATGCCATGTAATGGCACCGACGTAACCCGATTTTTTTCATGAAAAACGTTGACATGCGGGGCCGCCTCTTTATAATGCGCCCTCGTTGTCACCGAGCAATCACACCCTTGATTGCGCCCGAGGTGGCGGCTCACGCGGAGCGGTAGTTCAGCTGGTTAGAATACCGGCCTGTCACGCCGGGGGTCGCGGGTTCGAGTCCCGTCCGCTCCGCCATTTTCCCTCCCTGTAACACCTTTTTTTATTGTCATCCTTGCTTCATCTCCACGTAATAGTTGCATGTTATTGTTTTCCTGTTTGATACAAGGGAGATGAATCATGTCTGACTACGAAGAAGAGCTGATGGATTATCAGTTTGAAGAATATGACGACGACGATGGCCTGGATGACGCAATGGAGCTGTAGCCTCTGTTGTCGCGCCTAACGAATACCTTTACTGGCCTGCTCGGCCAGATATTGTTTTCTGTGTTCCCCGGGGCTGGTCTCGAACCAGCGGCGCCACGCCTTGTGGAAAGCCGCGGGATTGGCGAAGCCTAATAGCCACGCAATTTCCGAAAGGGATGCCCGTGTTTCCCGGATGTATTCCAGCGCCAGTTCCCGGCGTGTTTCGTCCACCAGCTCCCGAAAACCTGTCTGTTCGTCGGCCAGCTGTCTCTGCAGCGTCCAGGGCGCGAGACCGAGCTTTTCCGCGATAGCTGCCAGGCTTGGGGTGTCTCCCTGCAGCAGTGGCGGCAGCAGGTCCTTCACTCGGTCGCCGGTACTCCAGCCACTACGGATTCGTAACAGGTCGCGCTGGCACTCCCCCGCCAGTTTCTCATACATGGCCGCTTGCGCCTGCAGAGAGCCTGCCTCCCGTATGCCCGCCGCGAGCCTCAGGCTGTTGCCCTCTGCACCGAACCTTACCGGGCACCCGAACCATTGTTCGAATACTTCGTCACGGCCCTGGGACGGGTACTCGATGGTCACCTGTTCAATGACTGTGTGGTGGCCGGTAACCGTCCTAAGAAACTGTGCCCATCCCGCCAGTACTGAATCCACCACGAAAAAGTTGAACAGATTGTAGGGCCTGATCGAGTAGAAGTG
Organism: Marinobacter sp.; assembly: GCA_033721715.1. GTDB lineage: Bacteria > Pseudomonadota > Gammaproteobacteria > Pseudomonadales > Oleiphilaceae > Marinobacter. The sequence goes on along the minus strand of JAWWAM010000469.1, from coordinate 1,450 downwards.
GGCTTCCCGCCCGCCATTACTCGTCCGGGGAACGCCACGGCTATTGCGGCTGGTAAGCAGGGAGTAGTGAATCAGCGTACTGATTGCCTCTCCGGCTGTCGGCGCGCATTGGGCGGCCAACCCGGCCATGCCTGCATCCACGGGCCTCGACAGTTGCCCCATGGTAAGGCCGAATGCGGGGTTGGCGGTAAGGGCAATCGCTGCCTGGCCCATACGCATGAAGCGGGGGATGCTGATGCGGGCCTCCGGTTCGCCCAGCGCCTGCTCATCCAGCCCGAAACGTCGGAGCAGGTCTGTGGCATCTGCGCCCTCTGCGCGGATGGCTCGCGCCATGACGGCAACATACAGCACGCTGATGTCACCGAGGGGGTTCTTGTGTCTGGCAGTGGGGCGCATAGGGGGCAGTATTGTCTTACAAGTTCTCCAAGGATATCAGATTGTGTTCCAGGGATATTGTCCACTGCAAGTCATAGGGCTACTTTAGAGCCCATGATCGGCATCGCCGGACCAACAAGAGGAGAGAGACCATGACCGCATCGACCCCCGGTGTTACGCGCTACCCCAATCTGCTGGAACCACTGGACCTCGGGTTCACCCGTCTTCGCAATCGTACCCTGATGGGCTCAATGCACACCGGCCTGGAAGAAGCCAAAAACGGTTTTGAGCGGCTTGCGGCCTTCTATGCCGAGCGCGCTCGTGGCGGCGCCGGACTCATTGTGACCGGCGGTATTTCCCCCAATGTTGAAGGGGCTGTGTTCCAGCACGCCGCCAAGATGAGCAGCGAGGAAGAAGCGGATAAACATCAGGTTATCACGCGGGCAGTGCACGAGGCTGATGGCAAGATCTGCATGCAGATACTCCATGCAGGACGGTATGCCTATCATCCGGAACTGGTGGCGCCCTCCGCCATTCAGGCACCCATCAACCCGTTGAAACCGAGGGAGCTGGACGACGCCGGTATCGAAAAACAGATCGAGGATTACGTGAATTGTGCCGGTCTGGCTCAGAAAGCCGGCTACGACGGCGTGGAGATCATGGGCTCGGAAGGTTACTTCATCAACCAGTTCATTGTTGCCCATACCAACCACCGTACTGATCAGTGGGGTGGCAGTTACGAAAACCGCATCCGCCTGCCCATCGAGATTGTTCGTCGGGTCCGGGAGCGTGTAGGCAGTGATTTTATCCTGATCTATCGCCTGTCGATGCTGGACCTGATCGAAGACGGCAGTACCTGGGAGGAAGTGGTACAACTGGCCAAAGAGATTGAAAAGGCTGGCGCGACGATCATCAACACAGGTATTGGCTGGCATGAGGCCCGCGTACCGACCATTGCCACGTCTGTGCCCCGGGGCGCATTCACCAAGGTCACGGCACGCCTGAAAGACGAAGTCAGTATTCCCCTGGTGACCACCAACCGTATCAACATGCCGGAGGTGGCTGAAAAGATTCT
>JAWWAM010000468.1:0-2813 GCA_033721715.1 Marinobacter sp. | reverse complement strand
TCCCCGGACATAGGCCGGGAGAAAAGGTAGCCTTGTGCCTGCCTGCAGCCGCGCGAACGCAGGTAGTCCAGTGCTGCGGCTGTTTCGATGCCTTCGGCGATCACTTCAAGCTCGAGCGTCTTGCCAAGAGCCAGCATTGAATCCGTAACGGCGCGACTGCTCGTGTCCTGCTCAAGCTGGAAGATAAACGACTTATCGATTTTGATTTTGTCTAACGGCAGGCGCGTCAAGTGTGCCAGGCTGGAATGCCCGGTGCCAAAATCATCCAGCAGGATAGCAATGCCCAGGGCCCTGAGCCGCGTCAGAACAGAGATTGCGTCTTCAAGGTCGTACATTACTGCGGTTTCGGTGAGCTCTAACTGCAACATAGTCGGGTCGATGGCATGCTCCTGGAGGAGCTGCTCGAAGTGATCGATGAAGTCCCGATCACGGAACTCCACCGCCGACACGTTAACCGCAATAGGAATGGCAGCCAGCCCGTGGCGAGTCCATGCAATAGACTGACGGATTGCTTCCTGAAGTACCCAGCGCCCTATCGGGTTTATAATGCCCGTGGCCTCCGCAATAGGGACGAATTGCTCTGGGCTTATCTCGTCATTACCGAGCCGGAGCAGGGCCTCGACACTGACCACCTCACGGGTGTGAATGTCAATTACGGGTTGGTAGAACAGGTGGAAGTCATGGTTATGGAGCGCCATTTTCAGCTCCTGTTCAATGCTGTTCTGTCGATTGATTCCATCGGTAAACGCAGAGGAATAGAACTGGAAATTGTTTCTGCCACCCTGTTTGGCCTGATACATCGCAGCATCGGCGTTGCTCACCAGGGTACCGATGTCTTCGCCATCCCTGGGGAAAATGCTGATCCCTATGGAGGTTGAAACAGACAGCGCCAACTCTTCGACCTGATATGGCTCGTTAATTTTTCGGATAATATGAAGGGCCAGATCGCCGGCATCGGCGGCTGCGCTGATATCCTGTAACAGAACCACGAATTCGTCACCGCCCATTCGAACCACCAGGTCTTCGGCGCGCAGGCTGCGGGTAAGCCTGGTGGATATTTCGTTGAGCACCTTATCGCCTACGTCGTGTCCGTGAGTGTCATTAATAGGCTTGAAACGGTCCAGATCAAGAAACAATACCGCAGCGTATTGCGAGGTTCGTAGATTGTGGGGCAATAAATGGGCGGCATATTCGAACAGCATGGCCCGGTTCGGCAAACCCGTTAACGGATCATGCAGTGACGCGTACCGTATTTCTTCGTCGGCCTGTTTGCGCTCGGTTATATCCCTGAAAAAAACAGCAAGCCCACCGTCAAGGGCAGGGTAAGCTCTTACTTCCAGCCATTTCTGGTTATCGTCGGGAGTTGTAAGGGAGAATTCCATTGTGGCCGGGTCTCCGGTCTCTCTGACCCGGGTGTACAACTCCTCGACTTCCGTGCCTTGTTGCTCAGGCCAAACCTCCCAATGGTTTCTGCCGATTACTTCAGGAGCGGGTGTTTGGCTGATGCGCTCCGCCTCGGCATTAAACTGGGTCATTGTCCAGTCGGCGGACATTGCGGCAAAGCCTTCGGTCATGCTGTTCAGAATGTATCGGCTGTAGTCCCGCTCCCGGCGAAGCTCCGCCTGCGCACGGGCAGATTCAACAGCAGCCCAGGTCCGGTCTACCACGTCTTCAGCCAGGGCAATTTCCTTTGCGGTCCAATGATGGACTTCCGAGTCATGCACCCCGAGCAGTACCCGTAACGAGCCGGCTTTCATGACCGGTACCGCCAGTACCGCCTTTATACCCCGCTCCAGGTAGGCGTTGGCATAATCGGCCGAGCGTTCGTCAGCGATGGCGTCGCCAAGCACAAACACCTCTCCGGCGCGAATTTGAGCCGCCACCACCGGGCCGAACTCTTCCAACGGCAACTCGTCGCCGACCATTGAGGCAGCGCCTTCTCTTGTCCATCCGGGCCTCACTGTTACGGTTTCGCCGGACTTTGAGACGTCACCGTAGAAGACTCGTGTCACACCCAGAAACTCGCCTAATAAGGCGGTGGCGGCAGCAGTAATCTCATCAGGATCAACGAGCGAACGAAGGCTGTCCGTTAATTTCAAACGAAAACTATTCCGCCGCTCGCTTGCTTTCTGGTGGTTCAGGGTTTCAGCCAATTCACGGTTGACCCGTTCCAGCTCCTTCTGGGTCTGAACCTGAGCGGTGACGTCTGTGCCCTCGGCAAAGATGCCAATGACCTTACCGTCCGGCCCCCAGACGGGTTGGTAGACAAAGTTAAGGATACGTTCATTAACCGGCCCCCCGGGGGTCACCTGTACACCATACTTCGCGTTATTTGCTCTATAGGCAGTGCCAGTAGTGTATACGTGGTCCAGGATGTCCACGAAACCCTGTTCAGCCGCGTCCGGTAGTGCTTCTCGGATGGTTTTCCCCAACACTGGCCGATGGCCGATTAACTGTGCATGGCTGGGATTGGCGATCTCGTATCGATGTTCCGGGCCGCTCAGAAAAACCATGAAAGCGGAAGCACGGTTGAACATCTGGCTCAGAGGGTCGAATGTGGTATCGAGCACAGGCGGGGCGCATTCCTGCGGGGCAGTTTCTTCCTCGAGTGGAGTAAAACTGCATGTCCGTAACAAGGCACCTATTTCGCCCCCACGTGAGAAGAATTCAAGTTCGGAGATTGCGGTCCTGCCTGCTTTGTCTGACATAATCCATTGCGGGGTTTGGGATAGGCTTTCAAACCAGCTTAGCATATTGAGGTTGGGGTAGAGGTTTACAAACTTATAAGGATTGGGCGTTCAGCAAGTTTTTTT
>JAWWAM010000467.1:0-2819 GCA_033721715.1 Marinobacter sp. | reverse complement strand
GACCCTGCTCTGGACGGTGTCATATCCGGATTACGGATGACAGAAGTCGTTGTCAGGGCTATGCCAGAGGACGAAGGCGTTGATCCGCGCTCCCGTAATTGCGACCGGATTCTGGTAAAGCGTGACGGCCAGTGGGTCGTAGAGCAGCTGGGCTGATACCAACGGGTACTGAGCCACTCATTTACAGGTAAAACTGCGGGTACTCCGTCGACCGGCGAAGCCGCACTGAGAGAGAGTCATGGGTAAAAACGTTGTAGTGCTGGGCACCCAATGGGGTGACGAAGGAAAAGGCAAGATTGTTGACCTGCTGACCGACAAGGTCGCCGCCGTGGTGCGTTTTCAGGGCGGGCACAACGCCGGCCACACCCTGGTTATTGAGGGCAAGAAGACCGCACTTCACCTGATCCCCTCCGGCATCCTGAGAAAAGATGTTCAGTGCCTGATTGGCAACGGTGTGGTTCTCTCTCCGGAAGCGTTGCTGAAGGAAGTCCGGGAGCTCGAGAGCAACGGTGTTGCTGTGCGCGACCGGCTCAAGATCAGCCTGGCGTGTCCTGTTATTCTCAAAACCCACGTTCGCATTGACCAGGCCAGAGAGCGTGCCCGGGGTGTGGACAAGATCGGCACGACCGGTCGTGGTATTGGTCCGGCCTACGAAGACAAGGTTTCCCGCCGTGGCGTTCGCGTTGGCGACCTGTGTAATCCGCAAAGCTTCAAAGAGAAGCTGCAGGAAATCATGTCTTACCACAATTTCGTGCTGACTGAGTACTTCCGCGAAGAGCCGGAGGACATAGATCAGGCGTTTGCCGAGCTCATGTCCATGGGCGAGGAGATCCTGCCGATGTCTGCGGACGTGACGGATATCCTCCACGATCTGCGCAAGCGCGGGGAACATATCCTGTTCGAGGGCGCCCAGGGCTCACTGCTGGATATCGACCTGGGTACCTACCCGTACGTTACATCCTCCAATACCACGGCTGGCGGTACCGCCACCGGAACCGGTTTCGGGCCGCTGTTCCTGGATTATGTACTGGGCATCACCAAGGCCTACACCACACGCGTTGGCTCCGGCCCGTTCCCGACCGAACTGTTTGACGACATGGGCCAGCACCTGGCTGTAAAGGGTAATGAAATCGGCACCACCACTGGTCGTTCACGCCGTTGTGGCTGGTTTGACGCCGTCGCGCTGCGCCATGCCATCCAGATCAACAGCGTATCGGGCATCTGCCTGACCAAGCTCGACGTGCTGGATGGCATGGATACCGTGAAGGTATGTATCGGCTACAAGACACCCAAGGGTGAAATCACTCGTCCCCCCATCGGGTGTGACACCTACAAAGATATCGAGCCGTTGTTTGCTGAGCTGCCGGGCTGGCAGGAGAGCACGGTTGGACTTACAGCGCTGGACCAGCTGCCGGAGAACGCCAAGGCCTATATCCGGTTCCTGGAAGAGCAGATCGAAGCCCCCATCGATATCATCTCCACTGGCCCTGACCGGGTGGAAACCATCATACTCCGCCACCCCTTCGGCGAGTAAGTTGTCAGGGTTGTCGCGGCCAGCTTCAGGGTTTGTCCGCGATAACCGTCGCTCTTTTGGGCCCCGGGTAACCTTCGACTGTTCTGGTCGGGTCGTTCGGGTCCAGAAAATCCTTCAGTGACTGGAAGCGCATCCAGTCCGTGCTGCGCTGCTCTTCGGTGGTGGTTTCAGTTACGTCCACCACGCGGGCGTTGCGAAAACCGGTCCGGTCCAGCCATCGCAGCAGCGTATCGCAACTGGGCAGGAACCATACATTCCGCATCTGACCGTAACGGTCCTCCGGCATCAGGCTGTGTCCTTCCGGCCCATCTGTAATCAGTGTCTCCAACACCAGTTCGCCACCCGGGCGGAGTGAGTCCTTCAGCTCCAGAAGGTGGTCCAGTGGGGATCGGCGATGGTAGAGCACCCCCATCGAAAAGGTGGTGTCGAAAGCCTCCAGTTTCTCTGGCAGGTCTTCCATACGCACCGGCAGCAGATCAACGCGCTGTTGGGTTCCGATGTAGCGTTTGACGCTCAGGAACTGGAACAGGAACAGGAGCCCGGGATCAATGCCGATGACCCGTCCAGCGCCTTCTCCCAGCATCCGCCAGCAGTGGTAGCCAGAACCACAACCCACATCCAGTATCTGGCGACCACGAAGGTCCGACAGGTAGGGTGAGACGCGATCCCATTTCCAGTCTGAACGCCACTCGGTATCAATGTAGGTGCCAAAGAGCTCAAAGGGCCCCTTGCGCCATGGCATCAGTCCCCGAAGCCCTTTTTCAAGGTGTGCAGCCGCCTCTGCCGGGAGTGGCTGCCCGGTGCTCAGAGTGATGGCCGACCGGTTGAGATCCGCTGTCACCGAAGAGATATCGGGCAAGGTCGCCAGCGCGTGCATCCAACGTGCAATATCACCGTGAGGGTTTTCATCAAAGCGTTTGTGAAGTTGCTGCTGTAACAGGGAGCGCCAATGCTCGAGACCACGGCTGTCGAGGTCATCAAACAACGGAGCAAAGCACCCCTGCCAGTCGAAAGTCGTCATGAAGGCTCCGTTCAGGGCGATTTGATGGCGAGCATGGACACAAAATTGAAGCACTGATACCAGACCAGCACCCGATCAAAGCCTGCTTTTATCAGGCGTTCACGATGTTCTGCCAGAGTTTCGGGAATCAGAACCTGCTCCAGGGCGGACCGCTTCTGGCTGATCTCCAGGTCGGAGTAGCCGTTGGCCCGCTTGAACTCGTGGTGCAGTTGCGTCTGTATTGCCTGTTCCGCTTCGGATTCAAAACGGATTTTTTCGGACAGG
>JAWWAM010000466.1:0-2831 GCA_033721715.1 Marinobacter sp. | reverse complement strand
GGCCTTGTTGCCATAGAACAGCGTTACCTCGCTCTTGGGTTCGGTTTCCAGGGTGGTCTTGACGATCGACAGGATCGGGGTGATGCCACTGCCCGCGGCGACCGCCAGGTAATTGCCTTCCCGCTCGGGATCCAGGTCAATGGAGAAATGGCCCTGGGGCGGCATGACTTCCAGCGTCTGGCCGGGCTTCAATTGCTCATTGGCAAACGTGGAGAAACGACCACCGGCAACCCGTTTGACCGCGATGCGCAGCTCCTGATCGTTGACACTGCGGCAGATCGAATAGGAGCGGCGCACTTCTTCGCCATCCATCTGCGTTCTGACAATCAGGTGCTGGCCCTGCTTATAGCTGAACTTGTCCGCCAGATCTGCCGGCAGGTCAAAAGCAAGTGATACGGCGTTTCTTGTTTCAGGTCTGACCTCTTTGAGGGTCAGTGAGTAGAATTTGTTCATGATCGTATCGGCTCTAGATGCATTTGAAATAGTCGAAGGGCTCGAGGCATTCCTTGCAACGATAAAGTGCTTTGCAGGCGGTGGATCCGAATTCACTGACCCGCTCGGTGTCCTTGCTGCCACAGTGGGGGCAGGCAATGACGTCTGGTTCCCCGAGCAGGCTCAGCTTGCTGGAGCTCCCCTCAGGCGGAGCAATTCCGAATGCCCGAAGCTTCTCTTTGCCCTCGGCTGTGATCCAGTCGGTGGTCCAGGCAGGGGTCAGCACCTGGTTGATCTTCGGATCCCGGAAGCCTGCGGCGCGCATGGCTTCGGTAATCAGTTCCTCAATCAACTCGGTAGCCGGGCAGCCGGAGTAAGTCGGGGTGACGTCGATGGACAGTTCTTTTCCATCCCAACGAACGGCCCGGACAATGCCGAGCTCCACGACACTTACTGCCGGCACTTCAGGGTCTTTGACCTCTTCAAGCAGTGCCCAGATGTCGTCCTCTGTCAGCAGATCAGGGCGGGCGTTTGCCGGCACCCGGTCACTGGCAATCAGGATATCGACGGCTGACCTGTGGTCTGAATCACCATGTTGTGGCATCGGGATAGGCCCTCTGCAGGAACTGCATTTCTGCCAGAATGAAACCGAGGTGCTCGGTGTGCTCGCCGTGCTTGCCGCCCATATACATCCAGGCGTCTTCGGCGCCGGGTGTCAGGGTGGCCTGGTTGAGCACCTCGTTGACCATGCCGCGCCAGTCTTTGGCCAGCTGGTCGGGGTCCGGGCCAATGCCCGCCTCGGCCAGGACACGGTCGGTGTCGTCTGGAGTGATCAGTTCACCGGTGAAGCGCCACAGGATGTCAATCGCATCCTGCATGCGTTGGTGGCTCTCTTCAGTGCCATCACCCAGACGCTTGACCCATTCGGATGACCGGCGCAGGTGATAGGTGGCTTCTTTCAGGGCCTTGGCGGCAATAGCGGCGATACGCTCATCGCTGGACCCGGTCAGGCTCTTGAGTGTGAAGTAGTGCCACACGTCAAAGAAAAACTGCCGACCCATGGTGACCGCATAATCCTCGTTGGGCTGCTCGGTGAGCAGCAGGTTGCGGTAATTATGGGCATCGCGGCGGAACGCCAGCTTGTCGGCATCACGGCCGTCATCGATCAGCTCGGCAGCGTACTCGTACCAGTTGCGGGCCTGGCCGACGAGGTCCAGGGCAACGTTCATCAGCGCCATTTCTTCCTCAAGCGCCGGTGCCTTGCCACACAACTCGCAGAGCCGTTGGCCCAGGATCATGTCGGAGTCTGCCAGGCGCAGCAGGTATTCCTTTAATGCTTCTGCTTGTGTCATTGGGTCCGCTCCTTACATGTGTCCGACTTCATCGGGCAGCTCGTAAAAAGAAGCGTGCCGGTAAATCTTGTCTTCCGACGGGTCGAAAAGTACTTCTTTCTCGTCGGATGCAGAGGCCGTGATGGTGTCGGAGGGAACCACCCAGATACTCACACCTTCGTTGCGGCGCGTGTAAAGGTCACGGGCGTTTTCCATGGCCATCTCGGCATCAGAGGCGTGCACGCTGCCGACATGCTTGTGGTTAAGGCCGTGCTTGGACCGCACGAAAACTTCATAAAGGCGCCATTCAGACATATTGCATTCCTCCGGTATCAGGCGGCTTGTGCGCGCTGTTTTTGTTTTTTGGCGTAGGCGACGGCGGCTTCACGTACCCAGGCGCCCTCGTCAATGGCTTTCTTGCGAGTATTGATGCGCTCGCGGTTGCAGGGGCCGTTGCCCTTGAGAACGTCATAGAATTCCTGCCAGTTGATCTCACCGAAATCGTAGTGGCCGGTTTCTTCGTTCCACTTCAGGTCCGGATCCGGCGCGGTGCATCCCAGGAATTCCAGCTGCGGTATGGTCTGATCAATGAACATCTGGCGCAGTTCGTCGTTGCTCTTGCGCTTGATCTTCCAGGCCATGGACTGCTGGGAGTTCGGGGATTCGTCATCGTGCGGGCCAAACATCATCAGCGCCGGCCACCACAGGCGGTTAATGGCGTCCTGCACCATGGCTTTCTGTTCGTCCGTGCCCTCACGCATCATGTCCAGCAGGATCTGGTAACCCTGGCGCTGGTGGAAACTCTCTTCCTTACAAATGCGGACCATAGCCCGGGAGTAGGGGCCATAGGAGGTGCGTTGGAGCACGACCTGGTTGACGATGGCAGCACCATCCACCAACCAGCCCACTGCGCCCATATCGGCCCAATTCAGGGTCGGGTAGTTGAAGATGCTGGAGTACTTGGCTTTGCCCTGGTGCAGCTTTTCGATTTCTTCATCGCGGTCTGCGCCGAGGGTTTCCATGGCGCTGTACAGATACAGGCCATGGCCCGCTTCGTCTTGAATCTTG
>JAWWAM010000465.1:0-2836 GCA_033721715.1 Marinobacter sp. | reverse complement strand
TGTGCGGCGTGGTTGTCCACCAACTCCCGTTGTCCCGACAGGTCACATTGGTAGGCCTCGTTCACCAGGGTTCGCCACTGTGAAAAGCTGGCCGGCCATCTGGGTGAGTAAACCGCGAGATTGCGGGTGGACAACGCCTGGGCCTTGCAGGCCTGCTCGTCGTAGTAACACCACTCGGGGATACAGATGAGGGGGCGCCCGACCCGCGCGATTTCATGGGTCAGGGTGTCGCCCGGCGTGGCAATGACCACGTCGGCGGCCGCAAGGTAGTCGGAGACGTTGTCGACCCAGCCCACATCCACCAGGTTGGAGAAGTCGGTCTCGTGACCATAGCGTACGGTTTTACCCACTGTCAGCCAGAGGGCATCGGGATACGCCCGTGCGGCGAGTGTAACCGGCGCTATGGGAATGCCAACGCCTCCGTTACCCGCCACCACCACGAAGAGCTGCTGCTCCCCGGGCAGCCCCAGTTTCTTCCGGGCCTCTGCCTTCTCCGGGACCGGTTTTCGCGTGTCGATCAGCCCCCCCGAATAGAATGTGCGCTTGCGGAGGTGATCGGGCCAGTCCGCCTGCTCCAACTCCTCGCTGTACGGTGCCAGCATGGCCGCGCAAGCCGAATAGGCCGCCTGGTGAGCGGCGTCTTCGCGATCACCATGCATACGGATCTTGACCACCGGCACACTGCAGATACGCCCAAGCAGTGCCAGCTCAGCGGATACATCGACGATGAACAGGGCAGGATCTGCCCGCGCCAACCAGGCCGCAATGATGCCTCCGGTTCCGCGGATCGCCGACACGCCTACGGGTGCACAGTCCAGAGCGAGGCAGGCAGGCTGGTTATGCAGTTGTGTCGATCGAGCCTGCTTGCCGTGGAAATCGGGGATTCTTACCACCTCGGCGTTGGCGGGCAAATTGGGAAAGATCTCCGGTCTGGCACAGAAGATTGTCACCGGGCGTGGGTGCAATTCCTGTGCAATCGCAAGACAACGCTTGGCATGCCCGTGACCGTGATGGTGAACAAAATAGCCGACTGGCCGGCGGGAAAGGTCGGTGTCGGTGGTCAGAGATTGTTGTGAGGACATCTCAGACTCCTGCTTCTGTTTCGGTGACAGTGACAGGGCTGCTGTAACGCAGGCCCTCCATGATGCCGGCGGCGCTCTCGGTCCGGGCCCAGTATATGTTGTTGCGTCCGCGCAGGGTGGCCAGTTCAGCCGTGTGGTTCGCTACGGCAATACCAAAAGCAGCATCGCGCAGAAGGTCGAGGTCGTTACCAGAATCTCCTGCAGTCACCACGCCCCGGTTGTCGATACCGTACTCCCTGCGGATGAAGTCGACGGCGAGCGCTTTGCCGCTGAGAGTGGGGAGGACGTCAAGAAGGTTGCTGTGTGAGCACACCACACGGGCTGCAAGGCCTGCCGTCGCCAAAGATTGCTCAATCATATCCACCAGCTCCGGGGTGGTCAGGCCGGCTTTGGCCAGGAGTCTCTCGCGGATGAAATAGCTCAGCTTGTAGGTCGACTGGGTCTGACAGGGCTGCGGTATCAACAGGGTCTGGGTGTCTAGCAGTTGCTCACAACGCGTCCGTTGCCAGCCTTCCTTGAGGTGATGGTGCCAGTGCTTCAGGAGCCGGGGCTTGCCGTACTCGTCGAACTGGTAGACCGAAGATCCAACATCCGTAATCAGGACATCCGGCCTGGGCGCGCCCCAGGTTTCCAGCTCCCTCAGCGCATCCTGTAACGAACGGCCGGTGGCGATTACGAACAGGCATTGGCGATTCCGGTCGAGCCAGTTTGTCAGCTGCTTCAGTCCGTCATGGTTGCCGAGCAGGGTGCCATCCATATCGGTAGCAAGCAGCCGGGTGACGGTCCGGTTCCTGGGCTCCTCCGGGTAAATCTTGCGGGGCGCAAAGTCCGTATCCCGGAGGTACTGGTCGGCGTGACGGGACCAGCTGTAAAAGTTCACATTGCTGCGCCCGCGATCGCTGTGTCGTTTCCACGCCAGCTCGTCCTCAAGCAGATGATGGCAGGCGTCTGCTATGGCCTGGATGTCGGTTGGCGCAACCAGTAAACCATGCTGGCAGCGATGAACGATATCAACAGGCCCGCCCTCACGGGTTGCCACCACCGGCAGCCCCGCGGCCGCAGCTTCGAGCAGGGTCAGCCCGAAGGGTTCGTTTAGGGCAGGGTTCACGAAAACACCGCGGCGTAGCGCTGCCCATTGGTAGATAGCGGGAACATGCTCAAATTCGTGGTGTTTGGGATAGGCGATATCGCCGTACAGGTCATATTCGTCGATCAGTTGTATCAGTTCCCCCCACACCTGGCGGACTTCAGTTTCCTGGTTGCCGATGTTCCGGCGGGTACCTGCGTAGATAACGAGGTTGGCCTGTTCCCGGAGCTTTGGATTCCTGCCATAGGCCTTCACTAGCGCACACAGGTTTTTCTTCTCCACCGGGCGTGCGATGGCCAGCAGGCAGGGGCGATCGGGTCGCCGCAGAAACCGGCGCAGCTCAGCATCAACCTGGCTGGCGGCTTCAGGGGGTGCGGGTTTGCGGAAACTGTTCAGGTCACAGCCGGGCGGGTTGATGCGGATTTTTTTGGTGTCGTTGTAGCGGTACATGCCGTACTGGGCCCGGGCTTCGTGTTCCGAACTGGCGATCAAACCATCGGCACTTTTCAGGGCGAGCTCCTCGAACCGTATTCTCCGTCTCAGCTCTTTATTGACCAGGCCTTCCGTAGATATATATTTTGCCTTCGTGGCACCGAGGGAGTGTGGCGTAAAGATGTAAGGTATACCGAGAGCGGTCTTTAACCGCATCGCCATGACGCCGGCGTCT
>JAWWAM010000464.1:0-2841 GCA_033721715.1 Marinobacter sp. | reverse complement strand
GACAGGCCAATGCCGGCGGTGAACTGGGTGTCTTCCTCAATGCCATCGTTGTCGTCGTTGCTGGCCAGGTTCTGGCGCACGCCCACGCGGAGTTGGGCATAACGGAAGGCGTCGAATTCCGCACCGAGGGCGAGCCACTGGGTGTCATCCTCGTAGCCGAATGCTTCCTTCTTGGTGAGATCCATTTCTGCGGTTACCACGTGGAAGTCGCCCTTGTGGGCGATACCAGCCGTGACCATCGGGTCCAGCTCAAGGGTCCGCTCTTCTTCAGTGGGGCGGTTCGCCGCCGAATCCAGTTCCATGGGAATCAGGTTCTTGACCACGACACCAGCGTTCCACTGGTTGTGTGAGCCGAAGGCGTAAGCGGCACCAACGTCCAGGTTGAAACCACTTTTTTCGGTTTCATTCTCGTCACTGTCGAAGTCATCATCCTCGAAGCCGGCCACGGTTTGGGTGTACTGATAGGTGCGTAACTGGATGTATTTGGGCGAAACCCCGATTTGCAGTTGCGAGTCATTCTGCAGGTCGATTGAAGTCGCCAGAGAAATTCCAACCTCTGTAACTGCAGACGCCAGTATGCTGCCGCGGGACTGCAGGTCACGGTCCAGGTCCGCAGCAATCAGTTCTGCAGTGGATGCGTTTTCCAGAGCTGCAAGGAATTGGTCATCGTTCTGGTCGAATTCCCCCCGGACGGTGGCGCGAATGTTGCCATTGGTGAAAAAACCAATGGAGATGGAATCCGTTGGCACGGCCAGCGCTATACCCAGGCCGGCATCTACGCGGACGGTATCACGGTCAAAGTTGGTCAGCTGTTGTCTGAGCTCCCCAGCGGTTTGCCGGGCTTGTGCATCACTGGTGGTTTTGTCCAGTTCCTCGAACCGATCGATGGTGTCCTGGATATCATCAATCTGGTCGATCGTTTCTTCTTCGTCAGCAACGCGGGCGTTTATAGAGGGAAGGATCAGACCGAAGTCGTCGGACCAGCCGTGGTGCTCTGCTGCCATCATTGCCGGGTTGGAGGCGCCTGCGGCCGCCGGATGAGCGATAGCGACACCGGTACCGCCCATGGCAAAGGAGCGTGACGACATAAAGGCTTGCGGGCTGGCCATCGCCGATGTGGTGGCAATGGACAGGCCGATGGCCAGGGAGAGCTTGGTCAGACGGTTTTCGGTCATGATGGATCCTGATGATGCATTGTGTCGGTTTAAAGATTACGCAATGTTCAGATTAATCCAGTTCGTTTTGCGACTCACCGGTGATGCAGTAACGGTTTGTTTTCCTAGTGTAAATGGCGGTGGTTTTTTGCCGCTCTGAGGAAAGAGCAACAGCGTTAAAGAACGTGGACTGATGAATTTCAGCCAGTTACAAAGGTTGGCGTGAATTTTTCATGGGCATGTTGAACTGGTGTTTTTTTCGGAGAATCAACATGACCCTGCGGTGGATACTGATACCTGCGCTGGTGGTGACAATAATGGGCTGTGCCCCGATCGGTCAGCAGCGGGACTCACAGCAACAGACTGAGCTGGCCCCGATAACGGTGCGGGTCAGTGGCTTTGGTACCTATGAAAATGTCGCGAAAGACCGCGTGAATACCCGCAAGCGGCTGCTTGCCCGCCGGGCATCCCAGCTTGATGCTTACCGTAATCTGGCGGAACGGGTTTACGGCACGGTGATTTATGGCAGTTCAACGGTGAATGACTTTGTGCTGCAGAACGACATGTTCCGCACTTACGTGGACAGCTACATCCGTGGAGCCAAGATGGTAGCTGTGAATGAACACAGTGACGGGGTGGTGGAAACAGTGATGGAGTTGAAGCTGGAACCCAGGTTCCGTGCCTGTGTCTCCCGAGTTTCCGACAGGGAGGTTCAGGACCTGTGCCCGATTCCCATGCCCCGGGATAACGACAGCGTCGGGGATGTGCAGAGCCGGGGCGTGGACTCCCTCTACTACCTCGACTGAGAGAGCAATTATCCATGAAGCCGGTAATTCTGGTTATTACAGCGCTGATGTTTGCGGCCAATGTTCAGGCCGTCGTACTTGAGGGCGTTGGCCATGCCACCATCTACAATGACGACGTGGACAGCGCCAGGCAGGAGGCCAGAAAGGCCGCTTTGCGGGATGTATCCCTGCAGTACGAGGCGAAAATCAGCAGTCGCGATACCATGGAAAATGGCGTGGTGACCGAATCCCGTCTGCAGGTGGCGTCGTCGTCCAGGGCCAGATCAGTAAAGGTGGTTGATGAGTATCGCAGTGGCAGTCTGTTGCGGGTCACTGTGCGGGCTGATATGTCCGAAAGCGGAAGTTGCAGTGCAGGTGAAGCCAGTGGCCTGCGAAAGCGCGTCGCCGTAACCGGCTTCCCGATGGTATACCCGGACCAGGCGCGGATTGGCCGTATTGATGATGCCGGCGAGATCTTGCCGCAATTATTGCAGGCGGAGCTTCGGAATACCGGCAATCTTCAGGTATTTGGGGCTACCACCCAGCGCCTTTTCAGTGATCTTCTGAACGCGCCCACCCAGCAGAAGTTCAATAACCGTCTTACCAATGTAATCCAGGTGGCGCGGGAACTGGGGGTTCAGTTTGTGGTTGCCGGCGTTATCCGTGATGTGGGTGTATCTGACCCGGACGCGTGGGGGAGTTCCGTTATCGATCGCATGCAGCGGGGGATTGGCGCTGCCAACCAGAACAGACGGTTTGTGGCGGACCTGATGATTTATGACGGGTTCAGTGGTGCTCCGGTCTACCAGGAACGTTTCGCGACTGAAGCGCGGTGGGATGCCGGCCCCGGGTCCGCCGACGGTTTCGGTTCGGCCGGGTTTCAGGAAACCCGCTATGGCCAG
>JAWWAM010000463.1:0-2851 GCA_033721715.1 Marinobacter sp. | reverse complement strand
GGCTCTTCAGGAAGCCGGGCTGACCAAGGCTCAGGCCGATGAAATGTACCGTTACCTGGCCATTGCCAACTACGAGGACCGCTTCGTGATTCCCACCAGCCATCGCGAGCTGGCGAAGGAAGCCTTCCCTGACGCGACCGCCTACGGCGAGCGCAACGGTTGCGGCTTCAGCTTCGGTGACGGCTGCAACGGCGACAGTGAGTTCAACATGTTTGGTGGGCGCAAGCAGACCACCAGCATGGTACAGAAACTGTCGACCGTGAAGCAGGTTGACCCGAAACAGCTACAGGAATAAGGAGGCCGATATGCAGCTTTTAAAAGTAATAGCACGGGTGCTTGAGTACCCGACGGCCGAACTTCAGGCCTCCAAAGACGCACTGGTAGCAGCCGTTCTGGAAGACAAGCGGTTGCCACGGCAGAACAAGGAACAGCTGCTGCGGTGCATTGACCTGGTGTGCGACGGTGATCTGCTGGATATGCAGGAAAACTACGTGGGCACCTTCGACAAAGGCAGGGCAACATCCCTGCTGCTGTTCGAGCATGTCCACGGCGAATCCCGTGACCGTGGCCAGGCTATGGTGGACCTGATGGAACAGTACCGCGCCAACGGCCTCGAAATCGATGCCAAGGAACTTCCGGACTACCTGCCGCTGTTTCTGGAATATCTCTCTACCCGGCCATGGGAAGAGATCAAAAACTGGCTGGAAGACATCCACCACATCCTCGGGCTGCTGGGGGAAAGACTCTACCAGCGCGAGAGCCTCTACCACGTGTTGATGGACTCGCTGCTGGTTCTTTCTGGTCGCGAGGCCAATCGCCGGGAGCTGGCGCAGATTGTGGCCTCGGAAGAGCGCGATGACACACCAGAAGCGCTGGACAAAGTCTGGGAAGAGGAAATGGTCAAGTTCGTGGACGATCAGGGCAGTTCCTGCAGTACCGGCGGCGTTGTAGGCCAACGTCGACGCGAACTGGAGCAGACCCAGACCATTCACCTGAGCGATCAACTGATGACGGATGCCATGCCCCGTCAGGCAGGAGGCGCCTGAGGGCGCGGGAGGAAACTGAAATGATGTCCTATATCAATACACTGTTTTTCGGAGTCTACCCCTACGTTGCCATCGCCATCCTGGTGATCGGCACCTGGGCTCGATATGACCACGGCCAGTTCACCTGGAAGGCCCATTCCAGCCAGATGCTGCGCAAGAAAAACATGGTGATGGCCAGCGTGCTGTTCCATGTGGGGGTTCTGGTAATCTTCTTCGGCCACCTGGTGGGCCTGCTGACGCCACACGCGCTCTACGAGCCGTTCATGACACCGGGCACCAAGCAGGTGTTGGCGATTGTGGTGGGTGGCATTGCCGGCGTCATGGCGATTATCGGCGGGGGCATGCTGGCCATGCGCCGGCTGACCGACCCCCGGGTACGGGGCAGCAGCACCTTCGCCGACAATATGATCATCGTAATTCTGGTTGCCCAGCTTGCCCTTGGCCTGGCTACCATCCTGCCCACCCTGGGCCACCTGGATGGCGGAACCATGCTCAAGTTCTCTGCCTGGGCACAGGGCATTGTCACCCTCCAGGGTGGCGTGGCTGATCACATTGCCGATGTGCACTGGATCTACAAGACCCACATCTTCCTGGGCCTGACCATCTTCGTGCTCTTCCCGTTCACCCGCCTGGTGCACATGCTGAGCGTGCCGGTGGAGTATTTCGGGCGCAAGTATCAGGTCGTGCGTAAACGCGCGTAAGGAGAAATACCATGCAACTCATCCCCGTCGGCGACGCCGAAAAACCCAGAAACCAGTTTCCGCCGGTGTATGTGGGCGAGACCCTGATCGGTGAAGAAGACATCGCCAGGGAAATGCAGCATCACCCCGCCGAAGAAGTGGCCGAAGCCTGGCATGAGGCTGCTAAAAGCCTCGTTATCCGCGAACTCCTGCTGCAGAAGGCCGCGGGCCTGGCACTGGACGATATCGCCGACGAGGAAGACCGCATTGCCCGCGTACTGGAGCAGGAACTTAACGTTCCTGATCCCGGCGAGCAGGACTGCGAACGCTTCTACGCCGCAAACCCCGGCCGCTTCCGCAGCCCGACAGTGATGGCTGTCAGCCACATCCTCCTGGCGGCAGCCCCGGACGACGTCCAGGAACGCATCCGTCAGGAAGAGGCCGGGCGACAACTGCTGTCCTCTTTGCTTGATGGTCGTGCCCAGTTCTCCGAACTGGCCAAACAGTACTCTGCGTGCGAATCCCGTCACCAGGGCGGCAGCCTCGGCCAGATCAGCAAAGGCCAGACCGTCGACGAGTTCGAACGGCCGGTGCTGTCGCTGCAGGAAGGCCTCAACCCGGAGTTGATCGAAACCCGCTACGGCTGGCACCTGGTGAGAGTCGACCAGCGAATTGACGGCGAACAGCTGCCGTATGAGCACGTTAAACCGCAGATACGGCAGTACCTGAGCGAAAGTGTAACCAGACGAGCGTTCCGCCAGTACCTGCAGGTTCTCGCTGCGGAAACTGGTGTGGAGGGTGTGGATATGGAAATACCCGACTCACCCCTGATGCAGTAAAGCGTGTACCCGAAAAGTCTGGAGTCTGGTGGGGAACCACTTTCCAAAACTGTGCGGAGCCATGGATGGCGGAGCTCAAGCGTCACATGGATGTGCCGAAGGAGCGTGTTTTGGAAAGTGGTTACCCACCAGGCTGTGCTGCAGGGCCTGATGGGAAGCGGTACCCCCACCAGGCTGCCCCCCAGCTAAAACAGTGCCAGCACTCAGACACAAGTCCCTTTCTTTGAGCTAAGTCAATTACTCAGAAATAACCGCCAAACTACCCCTATCGGGGGAGCGATTTTCC
>JAWWAM010000462.1:0-2852 GCA_033721715.1 Marinobacter sp. | reverse complement strand
CTCAGGCATTTCCGTGAACCGGTGTCCTGCATATTCACATCAACCAGTTGCTCGGCCGGGTAGATATAGATCAAAGCCCGGTCAACGATGTCGGAGCCGCTGCAGAACGGTTTGCTGCCGGTAAGTCCGGCGTTACCGTTGCCTGCGGCACTTTCAATAAGCTCGGAGCTATCCGCCGGCCCGCCTGAGGCCCAGATTCCGTAGAGTTTACCGTCCTCGACCGGCCGTCCCGCTTCCCGCAGAATCTGGGTGGCGTCCAGATGGCCCTCGATGAGGCGGGCCAGCCCGAGATCCTTGCTGGCCACGGTGGTCAGAAATCCCAGCCGGGCAATACTTTGGCCTTCACCCATTGGTGGCACATTCGCCTGGATGTAGGGCAGGATTTTCAAGGCCGCGCCACGGTAGTCAGCCGCAGTGGGAGCCTCCGGCAAGCCGGAGAGTAATTGTGCAAGTGTCAGGTCATCCATGTTCATTGGTTTCACTTGCTCCAGCGTTGCAGGGTATAGCCATGGTCGGGAAAGGTCAGGTCTGCCTGGGTTCCGATAACCCGATCCATGATGTCGTGCACCTCTTTACCATGCAGCGGATGGTCTTCGGAGTGCCCCAACCAGTGGCATGCGATCAGGTGGCCGCCAGGTTCCAGTATTGACCAGAGTTGGAACACCAGAGATTCCAGCTCATCGGGAGTAAAATAATAGCCGATCTCTGAGAACACGATCAGGTCGCACAGCCGTGCTGGTACATCCTCCGGTAGAGCGCCCTGATGAACGTTGACCTGCGGATAGTCACGGCATCGGTGCCGGGCAGTTTTGACGGCGGAGGCGGAGAAATCGATGGCCTCCAGGGACTGACAGTGCGGCGCCAGCATCGCAGTGAGCTCGCCAATGGCGCAGCCCGGTTCAAACGCTGACCGGTATTGTCTGTCGCCGATACTGGCTACGATAGCCCTGTAACGATCCCTTTCGTAAGCGGAGTGACGAAAGTTCCATGGGTCTTCAGAACGCTGGTAGAGACGTTCAAAGAACGCCGGCGAGGTGTCGGGGCGGGACGGTCGGTTGTGGGCAGTCATGCAAATGCAACCTCCGGAGGTTGGCGGCAAGCCTCTATCTCGGCGTCTGTGGGTTGGCGAAGTACCCGGATACTGGTCGCGTCCGGGGACCATTCGATCAGCCCGTGGGCCACGAAATAATCCAGCCAGTACTCCATGCACCAGCTGCCCCATTTGCGGTAAAAGCGAAAGGCATTGCCCAGAATGTCATCGAACTTGTCCAGCGGGGGTGTGTGGACCGTATGATATTGATGCAAGGCCATGGCGTTCCCGCACCAGCCCAGACCAATACCGGCGGCTGCCAACCGCTCGGCAAAGTCGGTTTCTTCACCCCCATAACCAATATAGCGTTCATCCATGCCGCCCACCGCCATATATTGCTCGCGGGTCAAGGCGAATGACAACCCCCATAGGGCACGGGGTTCGCGTTCATCGGTCCAGCCCGGGCCCGGCAGGCAGGGGCGTGCTGGATGCTGCCGCGCGCAACCCAGCAGCTCGTTGAAGTTGCCACCACTCATCTGATCCGGCGTGAGAGTGCCGGGCAGGTATCGCACTTCGCCAAGAAGACAACGGCCCGAGGCGTCCAGTTGTTCTATATAGCTCGCCACAAGGGTGGGCGCGGGAATACAGTCGACATCGAGAAAAATCAGGCGCTCCGCACGAGCCTGCGCCGCCGCGGCATTTCTGGCAGCGGCCAGAGGCAGCCTGGTTCCGGGAACATCAACAACGCTCACGGGAAACGGCAGATGGCGGGGGATCGTCGGTGGCGCAGGCTGCATGCTGGCGACCACCAGTTCGATGTCCTGGCAGGTTTGCCGGCTCAGCCCATCAACGAGTGCATCAAGGTGCGCCTGGCGGTTGCGCACCAGCGTCATTACGCTCGCAGCAGGAGGGCGGCCGGGGGCCGGGCCGCAGCGTTCAGTCAACATCTGGCTGCGTGTCCTCAATAACATTGTAAGAGAGCGCTACTGGTGTCGGGACGGGCTGATACTTGTCGGTGTAGCGTTCGTCTACCAGTTCGTCCGGAGCGCTTTGCTGCCACAGGTCCTGAATCAGCTCCTCCAGGAAGCCGGCAGCGCGCTGTGCGGCGTGGTTGTCCACCAACTCCCGTTGTCCCGACAGGTCACATTGGTAGGCCTCGTTCACCAGGGTTCGCCACTGTGAAAAGCTGGCCGGCCATCTGGGTGAGTAAACTGCGAGATTGCGGGTGGACAACGCCTGGGCCTTGCAGGCCTGCTCGTCGTAGTAACACCACTCGGGGATACAGATGAGAGGGCGCCCGACCCGCGCGATTTCATGGGTCAGGGTGTCGCCCGGCGTGGCAATGACCACGTCGGCGGCCGCTAGGTAGTCGGAGACGTTGTCGACCCAGCCCACATCCACCAGGTTGGCGAAGTCGGTCTCGTGACCATAGCGTACGGATTTACCCACCGTCAGCCAGAGCGCATCGGGATACGCCCTTGCGGCGAGCGTAACCGGCGCTATGGGAATGCCAACGCCTCCGTTACCCGCCACCACCACGAAGACCTGCTGCTCCCCGGGCAGTCCCAGTTTCTTCCGTGCCTCTGCCTTCTCCGGGACCGGTTTTCGTGTGTCGATCAGCCCCCCGGAATAGAATGTGCGCTTGCGGAGGTGGTCAGGCCAGTCCGCCTGCTCCAACTCCTCGCTGTACGGTGCCAGCATGGCCGTGCAGGCCGAATAGGCTGCCTGGTGAGCGGCGTCTTCGCGATCACCATGCATACGGATCTTGACCACCGGCACACTGCAGATACGCCCAAGCAGTGCCAGCTCAGCGGATACATCG
>JAWWAM010000461.1:0-2854 GCA_033721715.1 Marinobacter sp. | reverse complement strand
TATCTGTTCCTTAGGCGAACGTTGCCGGAAGAATAGGGACGGAAGCTTGCATTCTAACGTGCCCGGGGCGCCCTCTCTACCACCGAGGAGTATCCACAGATGTGTTTGCCCTACTCCATGTGGGTACACCCTTAATTTCATTGCTTTATGCAATCATTTCCTTAAAAATTCATAGTGCGAAAACCCGTGTAGCGAAAGAGTAGTCCCACTATGCAATTGTCAGGGCCATCAATACCCGAGAAGTGGCATTCTGCCTATGATGAGCACCTGCAAGCTCTGGAAGGCAAGGTTGCCGTGGTGGCTGCCTGGCTGCTTCTGGTTACCGTCTTCATCTACCAGTTTTCCCATCCTCTGCGTAACATCCACAGCTCGGAATTCCTGGGCCTCGAGTTCCTGTTTCGCTCCCCCGTTATCCTGGTATCCATAGTAACCCTGTTCGTGCATTATTCCGGTCGTTTGCGCTGGCCAAGCCGGTATTTTTTGCGAGCAATGGGGCTGGCGGTGATGGCAATGATTCTGTCGTTACTGCTGCTTTATCTGAAAACCGGCACCTCAGGGCTTTACCAGATCAGCAACGGCCTGGTGATCAGTTTCTTTGGCGTTTCAGTCCTGGCAGTGCGGGGGCTGAAGGAATGGATGTTATTGTTCCTGCTTCCCCTGGTAGTCTTTTCCGGTACGGCCGTTTATCTCGACATTCCTCTCACCGGTATCTTGCCACTGTTCTTTGACCCCCTGATGATGATGGTCATCGGCATGATCGTGATGGAAGCACTGCGGCGAGTTCTCACCAGTGAATTCGAAGCCCGCCAGACACTCGGCGAAATGGCAGCAACCGACCAGTTGACTGGCCTATTGAACCGGCGGGCGATATGGCCACTGCTTAACCATGAGCTGCAACATGCGCAGAGGGCCGGTACACCATTCAGCCTGATACTCGGTGACCTCGACCTGTTCAAGAAGGTCAACGATACCTACGGACACGATGCCGGAGATGTGGTGCTTCAGGAGACCGCAAGGCGACTTGAGGGCGCACTGCGACGGCAGGACGCACTCTGCCGCTGGGGCGGAGAAGAACTACTGGTATTGCTGCCGGACACCGACAGCGATGGCGCTATGGAGGTGGCGGAAAAGCTCCGGGCTTCGATGGCAGATTCACCCATTACAGCGGGCGCCCACCGTATTCATCAGACGATCAGCCTGGGTGTCGCCAGTTTTCAGAACGGCGATGCGATTGACGCCGTTGTCAGCCGGGCCGATGAAGCGCTTTACCAGGCCAAGCACAAAGGCCGCAACCGGGCAGAAATGGCCGCGGCCAGTGAGGCAACCCCCGGAGCAGTTAATTAAGCCTGGGCAGAGGGACGTTGCTTGATACGATCGTACCAGGCCTGAAGGTGGGTCTGCTCCGGCTTGATGCGGATGTCCACAACGCGGGCAAAAGCCACTGATGTAAAAGCGTTGATGTCCGCGGCCGTGAAACGGTCGCAACAGATGTACTCCCTGCCATCCAGCTGCTTGTCGAGGAAATGCAGGAACTTCTCCACCATTGTCCGGCACTCCTCACCCCATTCCTTGATGGGGTTCATACGGTCCTTGAAATAACCGGTGGTGTGCTGGAAACACATGCCCGTGGGCATGGAGAGGGAGAACTCGATCCAGCGCAGCCACTGCTCTACAAGCGCTTTTTCCAGGGGCGTATCGCCCAGCAGGGTCGGTGTATCCGGGTAGCTTTCCTCAAAATAACGGCAGATGGCCATGGTTTCGGAGATGCAGGTGCCGTCATCCAGCTCCAGTACCGGTACTTTCTTCATCGGGTTCCTGGCGGCGTATTCCGGGGTCAGGTTCTCACCTTTCAGCAGGTCCACCTCAACGAACTCTGCCTTTTCCAGCAGTCCTTTTTCAGACATGAACATGCGTACCCGGCGTGGGTTCGGGGCGGTTTTGGTCTCAAGAATCTTCATTATTCCGGGCTCCATACGTCGTTATGGGTAAACAGTGATAAATCGTATAGGAGAGTGACGCGGAAGAACAGTTGCGTCAAGCAACCGTAATTATCCTCCCAACCAGCTGTCCAGCTGGCGGATGATCCATTCCGGGTCGTCCAGCGGAAGGTCATGGCCGGCAGAGGGATGCATTTTCAGGGTCCACTGCCAGCGCTGCTCGAACGCTTCACTGCACTTCCAGTGCACGATGCGATCGCCCCTGCTGGCCAGTAGCAATGCATCAGGCAGGGGCCGCTCGGGTTGCGGTTTGAACCTGGCTGCGGCTTTCATCTGTGCCAGGGCATTCCGGAAACTGACCGGGCGCTGGCGCTGGATACTGTACCAGTGTTTGATGGTAGCCAGGCTGACTGGCCGGTTGCAGCTCAACTTCAGGATATCGGCTTCACGATCAAACAGTTCCCGCCGGGACAACAATCGTACAATACGGGGCCAGGCTCCCGGTCTCATCCTTCGCCACGCCGGACTGAATCCGGAGCTGGTATTGATCATTACCAGGTTCTGGATTTCTCCCTCGGGCGCATGCTGGGCCCAGTCCAGGGCGACCATCCCGCCCATGGAAAGCGCCAGCAGGCTGTAGGGTCCAGGAATGTGCTGAACACTGTGGCGGACTTTCTCACGAATGGCAGCGATGCTCTCAGGGCAGGGGTCGTTGAAGTGCACGCCAGTACCAGGAAGGTCCACCGGATGGAAATGTTGTCCCGGAAAAGCATCTGCAAGCATTCGTGGAAACGCCCCCCAGTGCGACTGCTCCCGGGTCAGTCCACGCAACAGAATCCAGTGCATTGTCAGTGATGGTCCCTGTACCAGTGGGCGATAGCGGCTTCCCTAAGCATGGACTCGTCCTCTTCCCGCGG
>JAWWAM010000460.1:0-2854 GCA_033721715.1 Marinobacter sp. | reverse complement strand
CGTTCTTCCCTATCTCTGTATTAGCGAAGGTCGTGCCAACATGGTTATCCTTTTGTTTACAACAGGTTATCGATATTCGCTTCTAAGCTGGCCCGAAATCCATGCGCTCTGACGGGGCGACATGCACCGGATGAGTGCTTTGCAACCGCCCGGACAGCCCGCCATGCCTGAATGATCTCACGCGATGCGGCGAACAGGGCTTTCCGGTTGGTTGCTTTCCACCTCCGGTGTTTTTTCGGCTTGCGCCGGGGCTGCCGCCTCGGTGGTTGCCTCTTCCTGTTCTTCCTGGTTTTTACCGGGGAAACGCTGTTTTTCGTAAAGGAAGGACAGCACTGCCTGGCGGTAGTGCACGTACTCCGGGTTGTCCGCGAGTGTTACCCGGTTGCGAGGCCGTGGCAGCTCGATGCGCAGCTCCTCACCAATGGTGGCGGCGGGGCCGTTGGTCATCATCACAATTCGGTCTGACAGCACTACCGCTTCGTCCACATCGTGGGTGATCATGATCACCGTGCTGTTCAGGTCCTGCTGGATTTCCATCAATGAATCCTGCAGATGAGCCCGGGTCAGCGCATCCAGCGCGCCAAAGGGTTCGTCCATCAACAGCACACTGGGTTTCATAGCCAGTGCTCGGGCAATACCAACGCGCTGCGCCATACCGCCGGAAATTTCACCGGGGCGTTTGTCCAAGGCATGGTCCATATTGACCAGTTTGAGGTTGTGCAGGATCCATTCCTTGCGTTCCGCTTTGCTCATGGATTTGCGGAACACCTGCTGTACGGCCAGTTCCACGTTTTCATACACGGTCAGCCAGGGCATCAGCGAATGATTCTGGAACACAACGGCGCGCTCAGGCCCGGGGGTGTTTACTTCATGCCCATCCAGTACACAGCCACCACGGGTGGCCTGTAACAGGCCGGCGACGATATTGAGTACGGTGGACTTACCACAACCCGAATGGCCGATAAGGGAGACGAACTCTCCCTTGCGAATCTTCAGATCGACGTTTTCCAGAGCAACGAAAGGTCCGTTGGGTGTATCAAAAGCCATCTGGACATTGGTCAATTCAAGGTGTGACTTACTCATGTTCTCTCTCCTCTAGGTTCGGAGTACGAGCTGGCAGGGAGGGTGGTCCGGGGCACGCTGTGAATACGTCCCTGTACGCTCGACAAAAACATCCCTGTTTTTGACGTCCCCGGACCACCCTCCCTGCCAGCTCTATGCCGAGTTCTATTCGTTCCAGGCTACTTTTTTCTGAATTAGCAGCATGATTCGGTCCAGTAAAAAGCCGATAAAACCGATGGCGAGAACAGCCACCATTATTCGGCTCAGGGATTGGCTACTGCCGTTCTGGAATTCGTCCCAGACGAACTTTCCGAGACCAGGGCTCTGAGCAAGCATTTCGGCGGCGATGAGGACCATCCAGGCAATACCGAGGGATACCCTCAGACCGGTGAAGATCATGGGCACCGAAGAGGGCAGTACTACTTTCCGTACATGGGTCCAGAAAGACAGTTGCAGTACTTTTGAAACGTTCAACAGATCCGGATTCACTGCTGACACCCCCACACTGGTGTTGATTAACGTTGGCCAGAGGCTGCACAAAGTAACCGTGATCATCGACGTCAGGAACGACTTGGCAAACATCGGATCGTCACTGACGTAGGTGGCCGAGACCACCATGGTGACCAGCGGCAGCCATGCCAGTGGCGATACCGGTTTGAAGATCTGGATCAGCGGGTTCACCGCTGCCGAGAAGTGCCGGTTCAGGCCGATGATGATGCCCAGGGGCACGGCGATAATGGTCGCCAGTACAAACCCCGCCAGCACGGTGCCGAGACTGGTGAAGATCTGGTCAATAAACGTGGGCGCACCGGGGTAAGATCGGATCTTTACTTCCGCCTCCGGGTTCTCGGCCAGAATGCGCTCGTTGCGTTGTTCCTGCATGGTCACGAACTGGGCGGCGCGTTCCCGCTGGTTGCTGTGTTCCTGCCATAGCTGGCCGGTCTGCTCCAACACCTGGGCCGGGCCCGGGAAGGCGCCCAGTGAGGTCTGTACCTGGGGCGCAGCCAGGTGCCAGAAGCCCAGGAACAGGGCAATGCCAATGGCGGGCAGCAGTAGTTGGCGTCCGGTTTCGGCCAGGCTGCGCCCGGCCAGTTTTTCAGTCAGTGCACGGAGCCATCGTTGGCCTTGTGATAACGAGTCGGTCTGGCTGAGCGTTGTCATGTGATGTCTCCTGACACTCAATGCTTACGGAGTTTGCGTGCCTTTCAGGCCAATCTTGAAACTGTCGATGTAGGCGTTCGGTTCCCTGGGAGTGAAGGCCACGCCGTCGATCAACTCGCCCTGGTGAGGGCGGGTGAAGTTTTCTGCGTCCAGGTCTGGGAAATCCTCTGCACTAAGGGTGCCATCGTCGATGAGCGAGCGGGCGGCTTCCTTGTAGATGTCGGCACGGTAGACCCTGGCTGCCGTTTCCATGTACCAGTCGTCGGACTTTGCCTCCGGGATCTGCCCCCAGCGGCGCATCTGGCTCAGGTACCAGATTGCGTCCGAGGGATACGGATAGGTGGCGTAATAGCGGAAGAACACGTTGAAGTCCGGTACTTCCCGTACATCGCCCTTCTCGTATTCAAAGGTGCCGGTCATGGAGTTGGCGATCACCTCTTCATCGGCGCCCACGTAGCTGGAACGAGACAGGATCTTGACCGCTTCCTCTCGATTGGCATTGTCGTTCTCGTCCAGCCAGTGGGCGGCGCGAATCAGAGCCCGCAGCAGTCGAAGATGGGTGTTGGGATTCTGTTCGGCCCAGGCTTCGGTAACACCGAAGACTTTTTCCGGGTTATTGGGCCAGATTTCG
>JAWWAM010000459.1:0-2871 GCA_033721715.1 Marinobacter sp. | reverse complement strand
GATCGCCCGTGCCTGTCCAATACGCTGGACTTGTACCGGGAAGACTGGATGCGGGTGATGCTGAAACGGGATAACCGTATATCGGATGCCTCTGTGGTAGGCAATCTGGAACGCAATGGGGCCTTCTTTGCATCCAGTTGCTTGCTGATTCTGGCAGGCATTATCACTGCCCTGGGCTATACCCAGGAAGTGATGGAAGTGTTCAGCACCATGCCGTTCGGAACCCTGCCCAGCCGGGAAATCTGGGAAATGCGGATGCTGGTACTGATGGTGATCTTCATCTACGCCTTCTTCAAATTCACCTGGTCGATGCGGATGTACAACTTTGTGGCGGTGCTGATTGGCAGTGCGCCGCTGACAACCGATACCAAAGCCAGCCCTGCTTCACGGGAGGCATTCGCCAAGAGTGCGGGCAACGTCTGCAACATGGCCGGCGATGCCTTCAACCTGGGCTTGCGTTCCTACTACTACGCTCTGGCTGTAGTGTCGTGGTTTATTCACCCCGTGGTATTCATGGGGGCCTCGACCCTTACTGTGATCGTCCTGTATCGCCGGGAGTTCCGCTCAGACGCCCTGCTGGCCCTGCGTTCCGGAAAGACATTCGAGGAACCTGCCCCCAGGCAGGACGCCGATAAAGAAACCCAAAACTGATCTGACGAGCCTTACTTTATGAACGATTCCATGAGAATGGACCGTGTTCGCCGTTTTATAGAAACCCTCAACCAGGGCAAAGAGTTGGGCCTGACCGTAGAATCGGCAAAAGAAGGCCAACTGACCCTGTGTCTGCCCTACAGCGACCGGATTATCGGCAACCCCGATACCGGCGTGATCCATGGCGGCGCCATCACCACACTGATGGACACCGCGTCCGGATCGGTGATCATGTGTGCCCTGGAGGACTTTGAGTTGTGCCCGACCCTTGACCTGCGAGTGGACTATATGCGACCGGCGGAACCCCATAAGCCTGTCTTCGCCCGCGCAGAAACCTACAGGATTACCCGCAATATTATTTTTACCCGCTGCGAGGCTTTCCAGGACCCGGGTGAGACCATTGCCAACTGCGTAGGTACCTTCATGCGTATCGGCAAGGAAGCCATGCCCAAGTCTTTCCGTGACCTTATCGAAGGAGGAAAAGAATCATGAATCCCGACATCCTTCGCTTCACACAGGAAACGGGCGATTTCTCCCGCATGCTGGAAAGCATTCCCTACGCCATGTTCATTGGCCTTGAATGCGATCGCTTTGGTGACGACCTGATTTTCCGCCTGCCCAAAAAGGAGCAAAACCTTGGCAACCCGGTTCTGCCCGCCATTCATGGTGGGGTTATCGGTGGTTTTATGGAACTCTCTGCGGTGATCTATCTGATGATGTCCCAGGAAACCCTGCGCATGCCACGAATTGTGGATTTCTCCCTGGATTATCTGCGCGCGGGCCTGAACCGTGAGACTTTCGCCGAGTGCCAGCTCACCCGCCAGGGCAATCGCGTGGCCAACGTGATGATCACTGCCTGGCAGAAATCCCGCTCCCAGCCCATTGCTACAGCCCGGGCGCACTTCCTGTTGGAAGACTGAATTCATCTGATCGGGGTTGAAATGCCCCGGATGAACCCCATTTCCGAACTCAGCATATTAAGCATTGGTGCAGGCGAGCAGTTGAGGATGGGTTTACGAAACACGCCTCGAGACGTCCTTGTGCGGCTCGGGCTCCGCCATCCATGGCTCCGCACGGTTTCGTAAACCCATCCTCAACTGCTCGCTCCGGCTTCGGTGCTAGAACGGAGACTACTCCACAGTTGGGTGGGGTGGCTGGGTAATCCTTTCCAAAACCCTGCGGAGCCATGGATGGCGGAGCGGAGCGTACATGGACGTATTCACAGCGTGTTTTGGAAAGGATTACCCAGCCGCACCGCTCCTCCGAACCTAAACAGCAGGAGACAAAACAAGCCATGACGGTTGAATCGCAAAAAGAGACTCTGGGTTTTCAGACGGAAGTTAAGCAGCTGCTTAACCTGATGATTCATTCGCTGTATTCCAACAAGGAAATCTTTCTTCGCGAGCTGATCTCCAATGCTTCAGACGCGGAAGACAAGCTGCGCTTCGCTGCTTTGAAAGACGACAGCCTGTTTGAGAATGATCCGGAGCTCAAAATTCGCCTGGATTATGACGCAGAGAACAACACCGTCACTCTGGCGGATAACGGCATCGGCATGACCCGTGATGACGTGGTTCAGAACCTGGGCACCATCGCCCGGTCCGGCACTGCCGAGTTTCTGAAACAGCTCTCTGGTGACGAGAAGAAAGACAGCAAGCTCATCGGTCAGTTTGGTGTTGGTTTCTATTCATCTTTCATTGTTGCGGACTCAGTGGAAGTCTTCACCCGCCGCGCCGGTGCGCCGGTTGAGGAAGGTGTACACTGGGAATCCAAAGGCGACGGCGAGTTCACCATTGAGAATGTGGACCTCAATGAGCGTGGCACCAAGATCGTTCTGCACCTGAAAGACGACGCCAAGGAATTTGCCGATGGCTTCCGCCTGCGCAACCTGGTGAAGAAATACTCCGACCACATTTCGTTCCCTGTGGTGATGAAGTCCGAGTCCGAGGAAGAGGGCGAGAAGGGCAAGGAAGAAACTGTTAACGACGCCACAGCCCTGTGGACCCTCTCACGCAGGGAGATCAAGGACGAAGAGTACAAGGAATTCTACAAGCACATCTCTCACGACTTTGAAGATCCACTGACCTGGTCCCACAACAAGGTGGAAGGCAAGCTTGATTACACCAGCCTGTTGTACGTTCCGGGCCGTGCGCCGTTTGATCTGTACAACCGGGAGGCACCCCGTGGGCTGAAACTGTATGTGCAGCGCGTGTTCATCAT
>JAWWAM010000458.1:0-2872 GCA_033721715.1 Marinobacter sp. | reverse complement strand
CGTCGTCCCGATCAAGATCGTCCTCAAAGTCTGCCTCGACTTTGAACAGATCCAGGAAATCAGGATCGTAATGGGAGAGCAGGTAATACAGCATGCGGTCGCCCAGCAACACCACTTTTACCGAGACCGGAATGGGCTCTGGCTGCAGGCTGATGGTGCTGGCCAATCCGTACAGGCGCTCCAGGGATTCAATCCGGATTTCGCCGGAGAACAGAATGCGCTTCAGGCTCTCCCATGCCATCGGCTGGGTCAGTATCCGGCGGGCATCGAGGAGGAGATAACCTCCGTTAGCCCGGTGAACAGCCCCTCCTTTTATGAGGGTGAAATCGGTGTACAGGGTGCCCTGCCGGGCCCGGTGTTCAATCTGGCCGGCCAGGTGCTGATGATTGGGCAGGTCTTCATAGATCACTGGCGCGCCCGTCGTTTCCGCGTTGTCCACCAGTAAGTTCACTTTGTACCGCCCCAGCAGACCGCTCGGTGGCCCGTTCTCGGTGTCCTGGAAGGCTTCTGCGTGTTCCACCATGTCCTCACGTATGGCATTCAGATAATCGACAACTGCGGGCACATGGCGCCACTTCTCGCGAAGCTCTCCAATCGGGCCGCCGAGAGTGAGCTGAACCATCTCTTCATTGAGCGCGTGGACCCGTTCCCGGACTTCCTTGCGTAAGCGGGGGATCTGTTGAATGTTCTGCTGAAGTTTTTGTTGGAGTTCTTCTACCTTGGATTCGATCAGTTCTTTTTCTTCATCAGAGAATTTTTTGTATTCCTCCGGGTCAATAACCTCGCCATTGCGCATCGGCGCAAAGGTGAAGCCCGCGGGCGTCGTTATCATCGCGATGTTATTGGCGTTGGCCTCTTCCTGGATATCATACAAACCCTGATGTTGGCGCCTGGTCATCTCCTCCTGCAGTTCCTGCAGGCGTGCCTGGTACTCCTCGCTTTCGAAGGTCGCCGGAATGGCTGTGCGCAGCTCGCCGGCAAGATCATTCATGTCTTTTTTGAATTGTCGCCCTTCGCCGGCTGCCAGGCGGATGGCTCCGGGCCTGTCCGGGAATTCAAAGTTGTGCACGTGGCACCAGTCTGAGGGCACGGGTTGCCGTGCGGCATGTTTGGCGAGATAGCGCTCCACGAGCTCTTGCTTGCCAGCGCCGGAGGGCCCGAGCACAAAAAGGTTAAACCCATCCGCGTGCATGCTGGCGCCGAACTCCAGGGCCCGCAGTACACGCTCCTGGCCACAAGGCAGCTCAAGATCTTCAAGCGATTCGGTGGTGTCGAAGTCCAGCTGGTCGAGGGGGCAACGGCGATAAACCTGCTCTGGAGTCAGGGGCGTGGGTAACGTCATTAACGTCCTCCTGGTGAGTAAGTGGGAGCCTGTAAGCTCGCAGGAACTTCACTCAAGGATAGACTACGAAAACGTAACTCTGCCTATATATCCCCTGCCGTAAGCGTGCTAAAACGTCCCGGCCAGTGGCAGCAACCTTTCTTTGAGCGCCCGGGTACTCCTTTACTCACCGAGATTTCAGCCATGTCAGACAAATTTTTCTTCAAAGGCCGCCAGGACGCGCGCCAGCATCACACCGCTTACGGCGGTTTCCAGACCAATGCCAGTCAAAAGAGTGGCAGCAGGAAGTTCCCGTTAACGCTGGTGGTGACCAGTGAGGCGCGCAAACAGGAGATCCAGGCCCAGGTGGCCGAGGCCGGGTTGCATGCGAACATTACGGTGGATACCAGCGAGGGCGCTGTTGAGTCCATCACCGAACTGACTGTGCTTCTGAACAAAGGGGCAACGGTTACCACGGCGAAGGGGCCTT
Source organism: Marinobacter sp. (assembly GCA_033721715.1). Classification (GTDB taxonomy): domain Bacteria; phylum Pseudomonadota; class Gammaproteobacteria; order Pseudomonadales; family Oleiphilaceae; genus Marinobacter. Next base: position 1,061 of record JAWWAM010000458.1, on the reverse strand, counting down.
CCCGCAACGACCCATGCAGCTGTGGCAGTGGCCTTAAATTCAAGAAGTGCTGTGGCTGAGGGTGATGCCCGGCAGCCAACCAGCCGCCGGGCTCAGTGGTGGACCAATGCCCAGTCGCAGAATTTCTCTAACGGCATGGGTTTGGCAAAAAGATAGCCCTGCAGGCGGTGGCAGCCCAGATTGCTGAGCAGCTCCCTGGTGTTGCTGTCTTCTACCCCCTCAGCTACGGCTTCGAGGTTGAGGGTATGTGCCAGTTTCAGGGTGTTCTGGACTATTCCCAGGTCATTCTGATTGGAAGCCATCTGGCTTATAAAGCAGCCATCGATCTTCAATTCGTGGATTGGCAGGCGGCTCAGGTAGGCCAGGGACGAATACCCCGTTCCGAAATCATCCAGGGCAATCTTGCAGCCGCTGTTGGTAATCCGGAGCAGGGATCCGATCACTGCGTCCATGTTGTGCATCATGGACGTCTCCGTTACTTCGAAGATCACGCGGTTCATTGGCAGGGCGTGTTCCCTGATGCCCGCCAGTGCGAAGGACACAAAATGGCTGTTAGTGAGATTCTGGACCGACAGGTTGATACTGCAGGTGATGGGTAACTGTCGCTCCTGCAGCGTCTGCATGATTTGCCATGCCTGGGTGACGATGTAACGCGATAGCAGGTCCATCAAGCCGGCATTTTCAGCGATCTCGATCACTTCTCCTGCAGGCACTGGCCCGAAACGCGGGCTGTCCCAACGCAGCAGTATCTCAGCGCCCACCAACTCCTGGCCGGTGCTGTTCATCTGGGGTTGCAGGTAAAGCTCCAGTTCCCCGGCCTCAATGGCCGACGGCAGGGCTGTTACCAGATCCAGCCTGCGACGCGCGAAATTGGAGATCTCATCGTTGTAGACCTGCACGGGAACCTTGCTTGATTCGCTGCGGTCTCTTGCTGCCGAGGCGTGTTGATACAGGATTTCCGTGCTGTCGCCATGCTCCGGGGCAATCGCCACGCCGCAGTGCAGATTCATGAATACAGGCAGCCTGACGGCATGGACAGAGATTTCATGATTACCCACCAT
>JAWWAM010000457.1:0-2877 GCA_033721715.1 Marinobacter sp. | reverse complement strand
CCGAAAACCACAATACGTCTGGGCAGGTCAGAAGGCCTGTCAGCGGGCGTAAGCTTCTGGCCCGCCTCCATGAACCGGGTGTGTATTCGTGAGCGGCTGGTGCCGGCAAGCTCGCCCACATCTTCAACCAGTTTGCGCCACAGTACGGGCTGCCAGCGGAGCTCTTCCCCCAGCTCGCGGTATTCGCCCCTCGCCATCTGCAGGCGGTCATGCCCGGCTTCCCAGTCCGCCAGCCAGTCGGCGCGGAACACCTGGTACTGATCGAACAGGTCAGCAATCTTCCCTGCCAGCTGGTAACGGCGGGTTTCGGTGTCTGCTCCTGCCATGAATCGTCGCAGGGGCGCAAACACGTCGTCCTCGGCTATCAACGCCGGCAGCAAACGGAACAGTCGCCAGACCAGGCGGGATTTGTCGAAGGGGGACTGTTCAGGCACCCCTGCAGAAGTCAGCACTGCCCGATAGGCCTGCCAGATAAAACGCGCGGGAAACAGGAAGTCCATGCCTGCAGCAATGCCCATGCCGCCATTTTCGCCGCCTACGCCGGCAGCGAGCGGATCCTCAGCCAGGGCAAGCTTAAGCCATTGGGCAATACCATTGCTCTGCACCAGGAAGGTTTCGCTTTCCAGTGGCGGCAGGGGGCTTTGCCGACAAATCCAGACCACTGCCCGGCGCAGATCCTCAAGGTGGTTCGCGTGGATGGCATGAAAGCCGGGCTCGATGGTTGGCGTTGCTGGCATACCTGCTCTGTGTGGTCGTCCGGGGTAAGAATGGAAAGCCTATCACAACTCTGGACAGATTCCGGCCGGACCACTATCGTGCGGCACCTCGAACCTGAACCTGCACCATTTCAGGGCAAATCTCAGCCATTAGTTCTTTTATTCCGAATATTTACCGTATTCAGCCCAAACCTGGCAATTCATGAAAATCTATTCACTCAATTTCTTGCGAAAACAGCATTGTTTTGCCAGTCTTTATTAATGTAACAATAATTTGCAGAAAAAAATAAACGGAGACGACACGATGAGTAGCTTGAGCAAGTTCAAGAAACTGGCAGGTTTTTCTGCGTTTGCCTTTGCCGCAATGACAGCGGCAAACTCGGTAAACGCCGCCAACTGGCGCTATGCACACGAAGAGTACGAAGGTGACGTTCAGGACGTATTCGCTTACGACTTCAAGGAATACATCGAAGAGAACTCTGACCACACAGTTCAGGTGTACCGGTTTGGCGAGCTTGGCGAATCTGACGACATCATGGAGCAGACCCAGGCTGGCATCCTTAACTTTGTTAACCAGTCGCCCGGTTTCACCGGCTCCCTGATTCCCGAAGCGCAGATTTTCTTCATTCCCTACCTGCTGCCGACCGACTTCAAAACCGTCATTGAATTTTTCAACAACAGTGAAGCCATCAACGAGGACTTCCCTGAGCTTTATGCCGAAAAAGGTCTTGAGTTGTTGAAGATGTACCCTGAGGGCGAAATGGTTGTGACCCTGGACGAGCCGGCCACCAGCCCTGAGGATTTCAACAACAAGAAAATCCGGGTTATGACCAACCCGCTGCTGTCGGAAACTTACGATGCCTTCGGTGCCACTCCGACTCCGCTGCCATGGGGTGAGGTGTACGGCGCCCTGCAGACCAACATGATCCAGGGCCAGGAAAACCCGATCTTCTGGATTGAGTCCGGCGGTCTGTACGAGGTGTCCCCCAACCTGATCTTTACCGGCCATGGCTGGTTCACCACCGCCATGATGGCGAACAAGGACTTCTTTGACGGCTTGTCCGACGACGACAAGGAGCTGATCCGTAAGGCAGCGGACCACGCTTACGAAGAAATCCTCGTTCATATCGACGGCCTGGCTGACGAAGCCCTCGGCAAGATCCAGGAAGCCAGCGACGAAGTAACGGTGACCCGTCTTGACGAAGAGCAGATCCAGGCTTTCCGTGATCGCGCTCCTCAGGTTGAGAAAGAGTTCATCAACATGACAGGCGACCGTGGCAAAGAACTGCTGAACCAGTTCAAGGAAGATCTCAAAGAAGTTCAGGAAGACTGAACCTGAAGGAACCATTCCCGCCGGTCCTGCCCGGCGGGAATCTGTTTTAACCCCGCCCCGCCGGGGCCTCCTACCGGTCGGGAGCAATCTGTTCTGGAGCAGAACCCATGTCCGAGAACTCCCCGGATCTAGAAGATGATACCGGCACCTATGAGTCCGGCCTGCCCGGGTTTCTGGGGACCATTGATGAAGTTATTGCCAAGGCCGAAGCGATAATCCTGGCCGTTGGCGTGATCCTTATGGCGATCAATACGTGCGTCAACGTTATTGCCCGCTTTGTCTTCGGTGAAGGCCTGTTTTTCTCCGGTGAGATCAACCGGATTCTTATTATTCTGATTACCTTTGCAGGTATTGGCTACGCGGCCCGCCATGGCCGCCATATCCGGATGTCTGCCGTGTACGATGCGATCCCCCCGAAGGGACGCAAGGTACTTATGATTTTCATTGCCCTGTTTACGTCCGTGGTGATGTTCTTCCTCTGTTACCACTCCTACGGCTACGTCGAAACCCTCTACAGCCGTGGGCGCATTCTGCCGGCACTGGGGTTTGAGATCTGGTGGATATACGTCTGGGCGCCAGTGGGCTTTGCGATCACCGGCATCCAGTATCTCCTTACGGCCATTAAAAACTTCACCAGTAAGGATATATACCTCTCCACCGGTGTGATCGACGGCTACGCGGATAGTGAATCGGAAGTCTGACCCCTGTAGCTGATATAACAAAGGAAAGAAACTCATGGCGACTATAATGATGGTGATCATGATCGGGCTGCTACTGCTGGGCTTCCCGATGATGGTTCCGCTGATTGCCGGTGCGGTGGTCGGCTTT
>JAWWAM010000456.1:0-2878 GCA_033721715.1 Marinobacter sp. | reverse complement strand
GCTGTCGCAGGTGGCCAGGGACAGGCGGGGGTCCAGGCTTCCGCTGTCATATTCAACGGCAAAACCCTCACCTTCCTGCTCGTTGGCAAACGCACCGAGGAATTTGTCGGCCGCCGTTGTTATCTGGTCTGCGGTCGTGTCTGCCGCCATGGCAGTTCCTGTCATGGTAGACATTAGCAGTGCGGTAACGAAAATGGTGATGCGCATACGCAGCAGTTTGTCCTATGCTGTCCATAGTCGGGCAAGGCCCCGTAATTCGGGAAATTCCTAATGATTTCCGAATCCGGCCGTTAAGCCCATTCAAAGAGTCAATTAACCGGCACATTTACAGTGCCGGCTGGCGCCTGACAGTGTTGAAGCAATATGCGTGCCTTACAGTAGATGCGCGCGTCGGTGGCAGGTTGTTCCGAGCAGGAGAAGAAACATGGCAGGGGTGTTGGACAGCGTTAATCAGCGTACTCAGCTGGTGGGACAAAACCGCCTGGAGCTTCTGCTGTTCCGGCTTCGTAGCCAGCAGATGTATGGCATCAATGTGTTCAAGGTCAAGGAAGTGCTTCAGTGCCCGAAGCTGTCCTCCCTCCCCAACAGCCGGCCCATGGTGTGTGGCGTTGCGCACATCCGTGGCGAGACTATTCCGATCATTGATCTTGCCATGTCGATACGGCTCCCGGCCATTCCCCGGGAAGAGTTGGCAAACTGCTTTGTGATTATTACCGAGTACAACCGCAAGACCCAAGGGTTCCTGGTTGGGGGTGTCGATCGCATCGTGAACATGAACTGGGAGGACATACTCCCGCCACCCAAGGGTGCCGGGAAAGACGGCTACCTTACGGCGGTAACCCGTATTGATGACAGAATTGTCGAGATCATTGATGTGGAGAAAATCCTTTCCGAGGTTTCACCGCTGGAACAGGACGTGGGCGAGGAGATACGTACCAGAAGCGCAGAGCGGGCGCCGGGTCACCTGCCGGTACTGGTCGTGGATGATTCGTCGGTTGCCAGGCGCCAGATTGAACGCTGTTTGACGGCTATTGGTATGGAAGTGGTGACCAAAAATGATGGCAAGCAGGCATTCGACTACCTGAAGGAAATCACGGCGGACGGTTCCCGTGCGGTTGATCACCTGTCATTGATTATCTCCGATGTCGAAATGCCGGAAATGGATGGGTACACTCTGGTTACCAGATGCAAGAACGAGCCGGCGATCAGGGATGTCTATATCATGCTGCATACCTCTCTCAGTGGTGTATTCAACAAGGCTATGGTGCAGAAAGTAGGTGCGGACGATTTCATGGCCAAGTTCAGCCCGGATGAGCTGGCTGAAAGGGTCATGGAAATAATCGACCGAGAGCAGTGAAGTTGCTGTCGTTTCCGACTCACCCAATATTGAGATCCGATGAAAGCTGAAATAACGCCACAGGAATACGAGGCCTTCAAAACGTTCCTGCAGGATGCGTGTGGCATTTTGCTAGGGGAGAACAAGCAGTACCTGGTCAAAAGTCGCCTCCGCAGAATCATGGAAGAGAACAAGCTCCATACCCTGGGCGACCTTCTGGAGCGGGTGAAGCGTTCCGGTCGCAGCAGCCTGAAAGAGGTGGTTATTGATGCAATGACCACCAACGAAACCCTGTGGTTCCGCGACAACCACCCGTTTCGGATCCTCCAGGATAAACTGTTGCCTGAATTCGGTGACCGAAAGGGCACCCAGTCCCTGCGTATCTGGTCTGCGGCCTGCTCGACGGGGCAGGAACCCTATTCCGTGGGTATGATCATCGAAGAATTCCGGCGACAGCGGCCGGGTAAGCTCCGGGACGTGAAGATCACCGCGACGGACATTTCCAAAAGTGTGCTGGAAGTGGCGCGCCGAGGCGAGTACGAGATGATTGCCATTGGCCGTGGCCTCTCTCCCGAACGCCAGAAGCAGTTTTTTACACCTGCAATGAATGGCAGCTGGCAGATCAGGCCGCAAATAAAGAGCATGGTCGAGTTCCGTGAACTGAATCTGCTTGAACGCTACATGCTGGGCAAGTTCGATATTGTGATGTGCCGGAACGTACTGATCTACTTTTCGGCGGAGCTGAAGAAGGACATCCTCACCCGTATCCATGCCACCCTCAATCCTGGCGGCTACCTGATACTGGGAGCGTCGGAATCGCTGAACGGGTTGCCTCATCTCTACGAAATGGTGCAGTGCCACCCGGGGATCATTTACAGGAAGAAATAGGTCCGCCCCATGCCCCTCAATGTATGGATACTGGTTGCCGCCCAGGCGCTTGCCATGTGCACGGCGCCTTTCATTGTTTTTATCGGAAGTATCCACGGCCGTTTACTGGCCCCGTCACCGGAACTGGCCACTCTGCCGGTTGGGCTTGTGGTTGTGGGCACGGTGCTGGCGATCAAACCTGCTACCTGGCTTATGGAGCGCATCGGGCGCAAGCCGGTGATGTTGATGGGGACTCTGGCCGGAACCATTGCTGGTAGCCTGGGGGCGCTGGCTGCCTGGACGGCCAGTTTTCCATTACTGTGCGCGGCAGCCATGGTTGGTGGAACAGGGCTGGCGGTGGTGCACCAGTATCGGTTTGCGGCCATGGAATCGGTGTCTCCCGACATGGCCGGGACAGCGGCCGCCAGAGTGTTACTGGGGGGATTGGGGGCCGCATGGCTGGGGCCGGAAATCGCTTTGGCCGGCGGTGGTGTGCAGGCGCAATATCCCTTCATGGGAGGGTGGCTAGCCCTGGCTGCGGTGCAGTTGATCGCCATGATGGTGCTGGTGGTCGGGTATCGCGCCAGTGGCGAGCATGTGCGGGAAGTAACAGTGGGCGGCGGCCGCGCAATGGCCACCATCCTGAGGCAGCCAGTGATCTGGGCCGCAATCAGT
>JAWWAM010000455.1:0-2881 GCA_033721715.1 Marinobacter sp. | reverse complement strand
CCCCAGGCCAGCAGAGAGGCCGCCATTACGGTGTAAGTGGCCGACATGGCGACAACATCGTTATCGGTGCGGTGGCATAAAGCCCGGACGCCCTGATAGACCAGAGCACAGGACAGAAACATACCCACAGCAACAGCCACAACGCTTACCGCCAGCACAGGAACCAGCAGGGCGAGAGACGACAACCACAAGGGTATCGGCGCAACGGCAGCCAACAGGTAGGCGTCCTGATAGCGGATTTCCAGCTTGTCCCCGTCAAGAACAGCATGGATAAGCCAGCCCATGACGAAAAACGTCAGCAATTCTGCCAGGAACAGTATGGTCGTGATAAAGCGCCACTCCTTGTCAGCAAACCCGGCCAGAAAGGCGTCGCCGTAATGGGTACCCGCGTAGTACAGCAACACCGGCGGCAGAAATGACAGGGGCACAACCACTGCCCAGGCGAGGAAGGGAATGGAGAAATTCTGGCGCTGCAGCTCCAACCACACGCTATTGCCCGAGAAGGGCAAACGAAACAGTTTTGCGATAGACATGATGAACCTCTTTCACCAGTTCTTGTACTTTAGTGATAGCCGAGCCAGTCTGTACGGTCAAGAATCCCCGATGACCTCAGACAAGACGGTGCTACCGCATTGGTAACAGACTAATGGCAAAGCCAACGACCAAACCGTTTCACGCGTTCTGGCTGTTTTTCCCGGCGGCGGCTGTATGGGCGGCTCTGGTGGTGCCCCTGTCCATTAATGCGGTGCTGTCCGGTTCCGGATGGCCCCCGGGGCTACTGGGTGCGGGGCATGGCCATGAGCTGATTTTCGGCTTTGCGTTGGCCCTGATTGCCGGATATACCCTTGGCCCACAACCCTGGAAAGTACTGGCGCCGCTATTTCTGCTTTGGCTGGTGGCCCGTCTGTGCTGGGTGTTGGTGCCGGCCAGTCTGGCATCCCAGTTGCTGAGCCCGGTGTTTGCATTATTGCTCGCCCGTTACGCCGTACCCAGGTTCCAGGCGGCGAAAAAGTGGCGCAACAAGATCGCCGGTCCGTTGATTCTGGTGCTGTGCCTGCTGTCCGTCGTGTTCTGGATAGCGGCGGCTGCGCCTCCTGCTTTCGAGCTTCCATTACCCGACACCCGACGCGTCATGGTGGCCGCCATTCTTGGCCTGTTACTACTGATGACATTCATGGGTGGCAGGATTATCGCCCCGGCTGTGGCCGGAACGCTGGAAAAGCGAGGTATTCCCATAGAAGCCAGGGTGCAACCACAAATGGAAGGCGCGCTTCTGGTGATTCTGCCAGCGGCCGTGGTACTGGCATTCATGCCCTTCGCAGACATGGTTACCGGCCTTCTTTTAGTGTCGTCCGCCGCTCTTGTTGTGGTCCGTACCGCGCGCTGGAAGCTCTGGCATTGCGTGAACCGGCCGGATTTGCTGGTCCTTGCCATTGGTTATCTTTGGCTCGCTGGCGGGGCGGGCATAACGGGAGTTCGGCTTTTGCAGGGAATTGACCCCTTACCGGCATTGCACGTGATTACGATTGGCGCTCTTGGCACCCTGTCGCTCAGTGTGATGCTGCGCCTGGCCTGGCAAAGGGCCAGACGGACCTTTCCTCCCACCTGGCAGGTGCTCGGCATCGGTTGCGCCATGGCAGTGGCAGTGCTGGCCCGACTGCAGGCGGGTGCCACCCCGTTTGCCCATCCGGAGTTACTCTGGATATCTGCCCTGGCCTGGTCCACGGCTTTTGGCCTGGTCGCTATCCAGCTTCTCACCCTGTTTCACCACAGCCAACAGCGCCGGAAATGATTGGCTACCTCCACTGCGCCAGGAACCGGACCGACTACTCAATAAGATATACACCCCCTATAACCAACTGATTTTAAATGGCAATAAAGGGCCTTTAGTGGCACTTCCATCAGCGGAAAAAACGGGAACCAGCGGGCCCTGGTTGTCCTTGATATTTGTCACGATCACCCCACGCCTCCCCTTTGCAGAATGGCTCCCATAGCCCGAGTGCCACCGTTGCCGTGGTCCAGGGTCAGCAACTAGAGGAGCAGTAATCATGGCTAAAACCAACGCCGACATCGAACACTGGGATGTCGAAAACGAAGAGTTCTGGGAAAGGGAGGGCAAGCGCCTTGCCTCCCGCAACCTGTGGATTTCCATCCCCAGTCTGCTGATGGGTTTTGCCATCTGGTTGATGTGGGGCATGATCACCACACAGATGCAGAATCTGGGCTTTCCGTTCACCATTGAACAGCTGTTTACCCTGAGCGCAATTGCCGGGCTTTCCGGCGCTACTTTACGAATTCCGGCCTCGTTCATGATCAAGATAGCCGGCGGCCGCAACACAGTCTTCCTTACCACCGCCCTTTTGATGATTCCCGCTCTGGGAACCGGTATCGCGTTGATGAACCCGGATACGCCGTTCATCGTTTTCCAGGCTCTGGCATTGCTGTCCGGTATTGGTGGCGGCAACTTCGCCTGCTCCATGAGCAATATCAGCTCGTTCTACCCGAAGAGCAAGCAGGGTTACGGCCTGGGCATGAACGCAGGGCTGGGTAACTTCGGTGTTACCACCATGCAAATCCTGATCCCTCTGGTGATGACCGTTGGCATCTTTGGGGCCCTGGCAGGTGGGCCGATGGAACTGCAAAGCTCAAGCGGCACACTGATCGGACGAATTGAAGCCGGCACGGACACCTGGATTCAGAACGCTGGTTTTATCTGGCTGGTCTTCCTCATTCCTCTGGCCTTTGCTGGCTGGTTTGGCATGAACAACCTCAAGGTGGTCACTCCCAACCCCGGTAATCCGGCCTCTGCCTTTGGCAAGATTCTGGGCCTTTACGGCGTGGGCCTGCTGACGTCCCTGGCAGGCGTCTGGGCTCTGGATAT
>JAWWAM010000454.1:0-2883 GCA_033721715.1 Marinobacter sp. | reverse complement strand
CCGATCCGCCGTGCGCACATAGAACATCACCACCCGGTCAATGGTGCGGATCAGCTCCTCATCGGACAGGTCGGTAGCGAACAGGTCACCATGGCGCGGGCGCATGCCGCCGTTGCCGCAGACGTACAGGTTCCAGCCGTTCTCCGTGGCAATCACGCCGAAGTCCTTGCTCTGGGCTTCCGCGCATTCACGGGTGCAGCCGGAAACCGCCATCTTTACCTTGTGAGGCGCGCGCAGGCCCTTGTAGCGGTTCTCCAGGGTGATCGCCATGCCCACGCTGTCCTGCACGCCGTAGCGGCACCAGGTGTTGCCGACGCAGGATTTCACCGTGCGCAGGGACTTGCCGTAGGCGTGGCCGGTTTCGAAGCCGGCGGCGATGAGTTTTTCCCAGATGTCGGGCAACTCGCTCAGGGTGGCGCCGAACAGGTCCACCCGCTGGCCACCGGTAATCTTGGTGTAAAGGTTGTACTCCTTGGCCACCTCGCCCAGCACGATCAGCTTGTCCGGGGTGATTTCGCCACCGGGAATGCGCGGCACGATGGAATAGGTGCCGTTCTTCTGCATGTTGGCCATGAAGGTGTCGTTGGTGTCCTGCAGCGGCACATGGTCGGTGGCGAGGATGTGCTCGTTCCAGCAGGTGGCGAGGATGGAAGCCACCGCCGGCTTGCAGATGTCGCAGCCGTGGCCCTTGCCGTGATCGCGGATCAGGGTCCGGAAGGTGCGGATGCCGTTCACCTTGACGATATTGAACAGATCCTGGCGGCTGTACGGGAAGTGCTCGCAGATGTCCTTGCTGACTTCTACCCCGCGTTTTTCCAGCTCATTATCCACCACGTTCTTCAGCAGGGCCGCACAGCCTCCGCAGCCAGTGCTGGCCTTGGTTTCCGCCTTGACGGAACCCAGGTCGCTGCAGCCGGCATCGATCACGCCACAGATATCGCCCTTGGACACGTTGTGGCAGGAGCAGATGGAGGCGGTTTCCGGCAGAGCATCCGGGCCGAGAGTCGGGGCGCCGCCCTGGCTCTCTGGCAGGATCAGGGTTTCCGGTTGTTCCGGCAGCTCAATGCCGTTGAGGGCGTACTGCAGCAGGGTGTCATAGTGGCTGTTATCGCCCACCAGAATGGCACCCAGCAGGGTCTTGCCATCTTCACTGATCACCATGCGGCGGTAGTGGCCGGCCTGTTCGTCATTAAAGCGAATGTTGCGGGCGCCCGGGGTCTGGGCGTGGGCATCGCCGATGGAGCCCACGTCGACCCCCAGCAGTTTCAGCTTGGTGCTCATATCGGCACCGGTGAACGCGGCCTCCCGGTCACCGTTCAGGACGGCTGCCAGTGTACGGGCCATGGTATAACCCGGTGCTACCAGTCCAAAAATCTTCTCGCTCCACAAGGCACATTCGCCGATGGCGTGAATGTGCGGGTCCGAGGTGGTGCACTGGTCGTTGATGACAATGCCACCGCGCTCGCCCATGGCCAGGTCACTGGAACGGGCCAGGGCATCCTGGGGCCGGATGCCGGCGGAGAACACAATCAGATCGGTTTCCAGGTGGGTTTCGTCACTGAAGTTCATCCGCAGGCGGGCCTCTTTGCCTTCGATGATCTCTGTGGTGGCTTTCTCGGTGTGCACCTGCACGCCCAGCTCCTCAATCTTGTGCTTGAGCAGGGCGCCGCCATCGCTGTCCAGTTGCACCGGCATCAGGCGGGGCGCGAATTCGACCACGTGGGCGTCCAGGCCCAGGCTCTTGAGGGCATTGGCGGCTTCCAGCCCCAGCAGGCCGCCACCCACCACCACGCCGGTTTTGGCACCGTCAGCACTGGCGCGGATGCTGTCCAGGTCTTCCAGAGTGCGATACACCAGGCAATGGGGATGCTTGTTGCCCTTGATGGGGGGCACAAACGGGTAGGAGCCGGTAGCCAGCACCAGCTCGTCATAGCCGTAGTCACCCAGGGGTGTGGTGATGGTCTGCTTGTCGCGGTCGATACCGGTGACCTGTTCGCCCAGGCGCAGGTCGATGTTGTTTTCCGCGTACCAGTCGGCGGTACCCATGGCCAGGTCCGCGTGGGTGGAGCCACCGAAATATTCGGACAGGTGAACCCGGTCATACGCCAGCAGCTTCTCTTCACCGAACACCTTGATGTCGAAGTCTGCCGCAGCGGGCGTTGCCACCAGCTGCTCCAGGAAATGATGACCGACCATGCCGTTGCCGATTACGATCAGGGTTTTCTTGCTCATGGTAATTCCTCTCTCTGTTCCCGGCCGCTTTACGCGGCGTCGCAGTAGTGCTTGCCAAAGGCCAGATGGGCCCGGTAAGGGCTGATGTCATCGGCCTGTTGAATGCGTTCGCTGTACCAGGGGCCGTCACTGGTTTCGCCGAATAACACGGCACCGGTCAGGCGCTGGTCGCGGACCAGAAGCCGGCAATAGCGATTGGTTTCGTAGTCCTGCCAGACCACGGACTCGGTATCCGCGTCCGCTTCGGTCTGGCCGCAGGAAAAAATGGGAATGCCGCTGATCTTCAGGCGTGTGGGGGTAATGGAGGGCTCAAAGGCTGCCTCACTGTGGGGATCGCACAATACCTGTGCCAGCACCTCAGCCTGTTGATATCCCGGCTCTACCAGCCCAAAGGTCTGGCTTTCGACCTGGCAGCATTCGCCCAGCGCATGAATGTGGGGATCACTGGTCTGTAGTTGCGCGTTCACCCGGATGGCCCGGTCGCAGTCCAGGCCGGCCTCCCGGGCCAGTTCCCTGTTGGGAGTGATGCCGGCGGCAATCACCACCAGGTCGGTGCTGATCAGGGTTTCATCATCCAGTTGCACTGCACGCACCAGGTTGCGGCCAAGCAGGGCAACCGGGGAGGTGTTGGTGCGAACCGACAGCCCGCGT
>JAWWAM010000453.1:0-2884 GCA_033721715.1 Marinobacter sp. | reverse complement strand
TGACCTCCTGATCCGTCAGTGGCCGTGCTGCCGGCACATCTGCAGTGATTGCCAACACCAGTTGCGACGAAAGGTTGGCCCAGACCGCCGGCAACATTATCGGCCATTGCTCGGCAAATCTGGCGGACAGTCGCCGTTGTGCGGCCACACCCTTACCACTCAGCCCCTTCAGCATCTGCACGGCGTACTCGCCAGAGCTTGCCTCGCGAGTGATACCCAGTCTTACGGTGGCGAAGCCGGACGATTGCCAGAAAGGCAGCAGATCCTCCGCGGCGCCATAGCTGGTACCAATGACGTCAAGCTTTAGAGCTCCGGCCTTGTTGGTGGCGCTATCCAGTAACTGCCTGCCGATTCTTTGCCTGCGATACTGGCCATGGACGGCCACCCTCACCACTCTCAGTATGCGCAGGGTAGCCGCTTCCAGATCACCACCATGATTGGCCAGGGACTGGGGCAGCAGGTGGCCTTTGAGTCTTCGCTCGCCACGCAACACCTTCCGGGCAAGCGCAGGCTCGAGATTCCCTTCGATTGTTGCCCAGAGTACGCCGATGATGTCACCCCCCTGTCTTGCCAAGAGGGTCACAGCGTTGGGATCATCCATCCACTGGCGCAGATCGCCGGGAGTGGTTCGATAATGGGCATCCACCAAGAGGCCAAAGGCTCGGGAAAGGTCCGCCTCTGTGGCCTGCCCCGGCTGCCATTCGTTAATCGAGATCTCAGCTGACGGCTCTGCCCCCTGCGCCTCTGCATCGAGCAGGAACAGACGGTTGATCAATGGTTCCAGCGGATCCTGCGGCGACCAGCGTACCGGGTGCGCCAGAGTCAGCGATTGCCAGTGGGGCGTTTCCCGGTCCAGGACCCTGCGGAACCGAAGCTTGAAGCCTCGCCCTGAGCCTTCATAGCCATGCACCGTGGAGGCAAATACCACCCGCGGCCAGCCAAGCAAAATCTGCTTCAGCAGGGGCGCCGGGATGGCCGCAGCTTCATCCACCATAACCAGTTCCGCCTCCGGGCGAGCAGCCAAGAGGTCGTCCACTGGAAACCACTCAAGGCTGGCGCCGGAGTCAAGGTGAAGGGCCGTCTGCCCGTGATATTCAATACCAGCCTGTTCCGCCGCATGATGGAACAGGCTCACGACGTTGTCTTTACGGGGCGAGACCACGGCTATACGGTTACGCCCGCTCTGCAGCAAACGAACCGCGCCCATCCCCAGCGCGGCCGATTTGCCACGACCACGGTCAGCGATGATAACCAGTGGGCGCCTGCGCCGGCCCTCGCCGGTGCGGACAATGGCGTCGATGGCCTGCTTCTGATCCGGGGTACCGGCCACAGTGAATGGCGTCTCGGCTGACTTTACAGAGGGCAGTGCGGGCCGAGGCCCGGCGTCATCGGGTGACATCCGTATAACGGCGTTATCGTTGGCGACGATATGGGCCATCCGCGCAATAAATGGGTGGTGACCTTCGGCCGACAGTCCCATCCGCGCATAGTCAGGATCGGCAAATGTGCCCCATTCTTCCAGCGTCGGCATCAGCCAGAAAAACAGCCCACCGGCCGACAATGTACCCGCCAACGCCGCAAAACTGTCCGGCGGATTTCCCTGCCAGCCATCCCAGACTACGCAGGCCAGCTCCTGCCCCAGCCAGCGGCGCCCTTCAACCGCATTAACCGATGTCAGTGAGGGTGCGGGCTGATCATCAACCGGTCCCGTCCAGACACCCGGCGAAACCGACAATGCAGGAAGTAGTGAGCCTAACCACTCAAGAGAGGCATCACGCTCACCCTCCACAAGCACCAACCGCCGCTGCCCGGCGGCACGAAGGTCGGCTTGCAGCTTTTGCCAGTGGAGCAGTTCAGGCCCGTTCATACGGTCTCTCGGCGCCACCCAGTCAGCTCAGGTCCACGGAATGACGTTTAAGATCTTCCAGTCTGGAATATTCAAGTGCCGAGCGGTGAGTGGCTCTCAGCTTTACCCGAGGCGCACAATCCGCCTCAAATGCTTCCTGCCAACGGGAGGCACACAGACACCAGGAATCGCCCTCTTTCAAGCCGGGGAAACCAAACTCCGACCGTGGCGTGCTGAGGTCATTACCCGTGGCACTGGAAAACTCCAGAAACTCATCTGTAACAACGGTACATACAACATGCGCACCCAGGTCGTCCGGTCCGGTATTACAGCACCCGTCCCGATAGAAACCGGTTTCAGGGTCCGTACCACACACTTCCAGGCTCTCGCCCAATACATTAACCGGTTCGGCGGTTGAAGCCATGATATCAATCTCCTTAGTCAGAATGAGGGTTTGGATGGTCTCTTCCAAAACTGTGCGGAGCCATGGATGGCGGAGCCCAAGCGCCACATGGATGTGCTTGAGCGTGTTTTGGAAGAGACCATCCAAACCCTCCTGCACCCAACAAGCGATATATCCCCGATAAAAAGCACAAAACCAGAGGGATTATGCGGCACCAGTATCAGCACTACCAGCCGCCGGGTACAATACCGCCCATGCTGACCCCACACCAAACGCAGACCATGACCGAGCTGCCGGATTACCTTACCGACGAGCAACGCGCCATCATCACCGCCGGCTTTGAGCATGTGGTGATTACGGCAGTGGCGGGCAGTGGAAAGACCTCCACACTGGCCTGGCGCATCCGTTATCTTTTGGAACAGGGGCACGACCCGAACCGCATGCTGGTATTGATGTTCAACCGCAGTGCACGGGTGGACTTTGAACGTAAGCTGCAGGAAGTAACCCGCAACCTCGGCCTGGCGACACCGGAAATCCGCACCTACCACGCCATGGGCCTGCGGCTGTACAAACGCTTCGTACGGGAAGGCTTCCTGCCGGGATTTTCCGACAAAATTCTTACCGACCAGGAAATC
>JAWWAM010000452.1:0-2886 GCA_033721715.1 Marinobacter sp. | reverse complement strand
TCCTGGGTCAGATGCATCATCTTCGCGGCAACAATCGTCAGTCCTGCTTTCTCAAAACGTGTATAAATCTCGCCGATCACATTTTTCGCGACTGCGTCGGGCTTGATAATCGAGAGCGTGCGCTCGTTTGCCATGATCTGTCTCCATTCAGGTTCAGAAAAATTTCAGGGTTGGGATTATACGCAGTCCGGAGGCAACTGCCTACCGCACTGAACGGAGACGGCTAACAACGTCAACAATTTGCGTCGCTGCGAAGTCGGCCTCCTCCGATGTGGAGAAGCGTCCGAAAGAAAACCGGAGAGCCCGGTGAGCCTGCTCATCGTCCAGACCAATACCTTTCAATACGAACGATGGCTCTATGGTGGCAGAAGAACAGGCAGAGCCGGAGGAAACCGCGAGATTTCTCAGCCCCAGCATCAGCGATTCTGCATCCACACCTGCAAATGACAGGTTCACAATGCCAGGCACCCGGTGCTCGTCGCTGCCATTGAGCGTTACGCCTTCCAGGTTACCCAGCCCCTCCAGAAACCGGCTGCGGATGTCTTCCAGCATTTGCCGGTCTTGCTCAAGTTGCGTGCTTGCAAGCTCGAACGCCTTACCCATGCCAACGATCTGATGGGTAGGCAGCGTGCCGGAACGCATGCCCCGTTCGTGGCCACCACCATGAATCTGCGACTCAATACGCACACCCGGTGACCGGCGAACATACAGGGCACCAATACCTTTGGGACCATAAACCTTGTGGGCAGACAGGGACAGAAGATCAACCGGAGCGGTACTGACATCCACTTCTGTCTTCCCCGCTGCCTGGGCCGCGTCGACGTGAAACAGCACGCCGCGCTCCCGAAGCAGGGTTCCGATGGCCGCAATATCGGTCTGACATCCCAGCTCATTGTTCACCATCATCAGGCTTACCAGAACCGTATTATCCTGAAGCGCATCTTCCACCTGCTCCGGAGAAACACGCCCGTCAGGTCCGGGTGCCAGCCAGGTGACGCTCACGCCATGCTGCTCAAGCCATTTGCAGGTATCAAGAACCGCCTTGTGCTCGATCACCGAGGTCACAATGTGGGGGTCATCGCGGCCTGCAACGGCACCCTTGATGGCCAGGTTGTCAGATTCAGTGGCACCGGAAGTCCACACAATTTCCCGTGGGTCAGCGTGGATGAGATTGGCAACCTGACGACGGGCACCCTCAACGGCAGCTTCGGCTTGCCAGCCATAGGCATGGGAGCGCGAGGCGGGATTCCCGAAAACACCGTCAAGGGTAAGGTACTTGCACATTTCTTCGGCAACGACGGGATCTACGGGCGTGGTCGCCGCATAATCCATATAGACGGGCTTTTTCATAGAGGTTTCAGGATAATCGTTCAGGCCGGCGCCTGATCGTTAAGGCGCTCGGTGTTAATCGTCTGTGAATCACCTTCGGAATGACGCCTGTTTTGCCGGCTGGCAACCACCTGAATTTCCCGCTTTCTCATCAGGTCCCCGAGGCTGATATCGCTCAGGAACTGATGGATCTGGTCGCTGAGATCAGACCACAGGTGGTGGGTCAGGCATTTCTCGCCATTCTGGCAATCACCCTTGTTGCCGCAACGTGTGGTATCCAGAGATTCACTGACCGCGTCCACCACCTCAGCAATATAGACGGCGTCGGGATCACGGCTCAGCCGGTAGCCACCGCCGGGCCCACGGATACTGGTCACAAGCTTGTGACGGCGAAGGCGGGAAAACAGCTGCTCGAGATACGAGAGAGAGATCTCCTGCCGGGCAGAAATATCCGCCAGACTGACCGGCCCCTGGTCCCCGTGAAGGGCCAGATCCAGCATTGCCGTCACCGCGTAGCGGCCTTTGGTGGTCAGTCTCATAAACTCAGCCCCGGTCAGGGATTGATTCGGTTTTAACTGGGGCGAGTATGAATTGACCAACCATTTCAGTCAAGTATTCACCGTTGCGAGGGCTCATCCTCCCGCACGCAGTCGAAGTCCTCTTCCTGCAGCGGCGGAAGCTCACCGTTCTGATACTCGCTGTTTACCTTTCTCAATGCCTTGCACATGTTTTCCATACGCTCATCAACCGCATGCATATGGTCCAGCAGGCTACGCATCGCCCGGGCAACCGGGTCTGGCATCTCTTCAGTCACGCCGTAGGCATCGAAGCCCATGCGCTCTTCCATTTCCTTGCGGCGTACGCTGTCCTCATCCTTGCGCTTGACAACGACCCGGCCCGGAATTCCGACGACGGTTGCACCGGCGGGGACCGCCTTGGTGACCACAGAATTGGAACCTATCTTGGCGCCCTCTCCCACATCAAACGGCCCCAGAATCTTGGCGCCGGCACCAACCACAACGCCATTGCCCAGCGTAGGGTGTCGTTTTCCCTTGTTCCAGCTGGTTCCCCCCAGGGTCACACCCTGATAGAGCGTTACGTCATCACCAATAATGGTGGTTTCACCAATCACAACCCCCATACCGTGATCGATAAAGAAACGACGGCCGATAGTGGCGCCGGGGTGGATCTCGACGCCTGTCAGCCAACGGGCAAGTGTCGAGAAGGTACGCGCGAGCCACTTCAGGCCAAGATTCCACAGCCAGTGTGAAAAACGATGACACAGGAGGGCATGAAGTCCGGGGTAGTTGGTCAGAACCTCAAAGGTGTTGCGAGCTGCGGGATCACGATGAAAAACACTGTTTACATCTTCCCTTAAACGATCAAACATAACCCTATTCCTGCTCACCGGCTGTGAAACCAGCCTTCGACGTATTTTGTCCTGCCTTGTCAGCGCCAGCGGACTTCTGGACAGCGCTCAGGACGCCCCGGAGGATGTTGAGTTCCGTCTGATCCAGTTTCGCTCTCTGGAACAGGCGGCGCAACCGCGTCATCAGC
>JAWWAM010000451.1:0-2905 GCA_033721715.1 Marinobacter sp. | reverse complement strand
CTTCTCCACAATCTCGCTGGCTTTCAGGTCGGTATTCTCCAGCAGAGCCCGGGCCGAGGCCTGAGCGAACGGTCCGCCGGAGCCAATGGCGATTAGCCCCTGCTCGGGTTCGATAACATCACCATTGCCGGTGATGATCAGGGAGGCGGTCTTGTCGGCAACTGCCAGCAGAGCCTCCAGGCGGCGCAGGGCCCTATCCGTTCGCCAGTCCTTTGCCAGCTCCACGGCTGCGCGGGTCAGGTTGCCCTGGTGTTTTTCCAGCTGCGCCTCGAAGCGCTCAAACAGGGTAAAAGCATCGGCAGTGCCGCCTGCGAAACCGGCCAGCACCTGGTCGTGATAGAGTCGGCGAACCTTGCGGGCGTTGCCCTTCATTACGGTATTGCCGAGGGAGACCTGGCCGTCGCCACCCATGGCAACTTCGTTGTCGCGCCTGACGGAAAGTATGGTAGTCATTATGGCTCCACTTGCCTGATAGAAAACGGTATTCAGCAGTTATGGAGGCGGGTGCCTGCTTTTCAAGGGTGGCAGACAAACAGAGACTCGGAGGGCGGTTCAGCCCTCCTTGGGGATTTTCCGGACCAGTGGCTGAATATTCAGCTTGACCAGTTTGTCGATAGCGGCATTCATCTGGCTGCGGGAGGCAAAGGGGCCCACATTCACTCGATACCAGATACTGCCGTTATCAAGATCAATGCGTTGGACCTTTGCCCGCAGGCCCTGGAAAGCAATCTCCGCTCGCTGCCGTTCCGCATCTTCCTGTTTTCGGAAGGAACCGGTCTGTATCAGGTAATCGAAAGTCTGTTTGCTGGGCCCGGGGGTATATTCTTCCACGTCCGGGGGAATAACTTCAGAATCGGGCAGCATGTCGTAGAAGCGGAAGCCCGGCTTTTCATCGCGGGTGGTTGTTTCCGGCGCCTGTGGCTCAGCCGCCGGTGGCTGGGCCGGCGCCGTATCAGGTAGTTGCTGCTCGGGTGTGGGCAGTGAGTTCAGATACGCAATAAAACCGATAAACCCGCCAACGGCTGCCAGCGACAATATCCAGCGCACGGAGAGGCCCCCGTGCTGCGCCTTTGCGGCTGCCGGGCGTCTTGCGGGCTGTTTCTGTTTCCGCGCCGGTTTTGCCGGTTTTGTCGGGGTTGCCGACTTGCTGGCCGGTCTGGATTTACGAGCGTAGTCTCGGGACATGCCGGGTAATTTCCTGTTACTTGCCTGGATATTCAGATCGGTGGCCCAAAGCCGTAACCGCTACATTTCTTCCGGTGCGCTCACCCCGAGCAGGTCTAGGCCATTGGCAATGACCTGTCGGATGGCAAGGTATAGGGTTACCCGTGCATCCCGAACGGCAGTATCCTCGATCAATACCTTATGGGCGTTGTAATAGGTGTGGAACTGGCCGGCAAGGTCCCGCAGGTAATGGGTAAGGTGATGGGGTTCCCGCAGCCTGGCAGAGCTCTCGATCAGCTCAGGATATTTGGCCAGCTGATTTGCCAGATCCTTTTCCTCATCAAGCGTTAGCAGGGACAGGTCACCCACGCACTCGTTCAGCCCGCGCTCAACCCCTTCCTCTTTCAGCTTTCTCAGTACACTGCAGATTCGCGCATGGGCATACTGGATGTAATAGACCGGATTTTCATTGGTCTGGGAGCGCGCCAGGTCTATATCGAAGGTCAACTGGGAATCCACCCGGCGTGCTGCCAGGAAAAAGCGGGTGGCGTCACGGCCTACTTCGTCGATCAGGTCACGAACCGTGACGTAGCTGCCAGCCCGCTTGGAAATCTTCACTTCCTGCCCGGAACGAGTCACCATCACCATCTGGTGCAGTACGTAGTCTGGCCAGCCCTGGGGGATGCCGGCGTTCAGCGCCTGCAGACCGGCACGAACCCGTGTGACGGTGGAGTGGTGGTCTGCGCCCTGTTCATTGATGACGGTGGTAAACCCCCGCTGCCATTTGTCCAGGTGGTAGGCCACATCTGGCAGGAAGTAGGTGTAGCCACCGTCCTTCTTGCGCATCACGCGGTCTTTATCGTCACCGAACTCGGTGGTTTTCAGCCACACGGCGCCTTCGTGTTCGTAGGTGTAACCGTTTGCCTGCAGTCGCTCGACGGTCTGCTCCACCTTGCCATCCTCGTAAAGGGATGATTCCAGGAAGTAGACGTCGAATTCCACCCCAAAGGCTTTCAGATCAAGGTCCTGCTCGCGGCGCAGGTATGCAACTGCAAATTCCCGAATGGCTTGCTGATCTTCAGGGTCGGCCTTGCCGGTCACTTCGCGGTCGTCGGCGGTGACGGTTTCGCCGGCCATATACGCATTGGCAACATCCGTAATGTACGCGCCTCGATAGCCGTCAGCGGGCCAGTTTTCGTCTTCCGGTGTCAGTCCTTTCACCCGCGACTGAACAGACAGTGCCAGGTTATTGATCTGGGCACCGGCGTCGTTGTAGTAAAATTCCCGGGTAACGTCGTAACCATTGGCTTCCAGCAGCCTGCTCAGGCAGTCGCCAATGGCAGCGCCACGGCCATGGCCTACGTGGAGGGGGCCGGTGGGGTTAGCAGATACAAATTCCACCTGGACCTTTTCGCCTTTGCCGTAGTTATTGCGGCCGTAGTGCTCGGCCTGGTCAAGAATATCGTTGACCACTTCAAAAGCGCTGGCGGTACTCATGAAAAAGTTGATAAATCCTGGCCCGGCAATCTCCACTTTCTCTACCGCTGTGCTTTCCGGAAGCCTTTCGACCAGTGCTTCTGCCAGCTTTCGCGGTGGGCATCCAGCCGCCTTTGATGCTGCCAGGGCAATGTTGCAGGCGTAGTCACCATGGGATTTATCCTTGGTGTTGCCTACCTGTGGCGTGAACGTCTGGTCGGCGGGCAGGGTGCCTTCTGATTGAAGGGTTGCCAGTGCTGACTGG
>JAWWAM010000450.1:0-2930 GCA_033721715.1 Marinobacter sp. | reverse complement strand
TCCAGCCAATCAGGGCGGCAATGACCGGGATACTGAGGTATTGCCAGAATTCTGGGTTGCTTAGCAGGCTTGTCATCTGGTGTTCGCTTTTTTTGCTGGTTATTGGTGATCTGGTGCCTGCCGGCTTACGGGGAGGGTTCTCCAAAACACGCTCCTGCGGCACATCCATGTGACGCTTGGGCTCCGCCATCCCTGGCTCCGCGCAGTTTTGGAGAACCCTCCCCGCAAGCCAGCCCAAACCACGGAGGTGCCCTCAACAGTTTTGAGCCTTTTTCAGCTCGAAACGGATCATGTTGTCAGACGCCGCTGCTGTCAATGACTCGCCTGCCAGCTTGAGACGGCGGCACGGTCGGAATCTGTCAGCTTCCGATGTCTCCCCATAGCCACTGGCACAGGGCCATGGCGGCGACCGGCGCGGTTTCGGTTCTAAGCACCCGCGGGCCGAGGGCGACGGGGAGGAAACCGGCGGTTTCGGCGGCAGCGATTTCGTCCGCGCTGAGGCCGCCTTCGGGGCCGATCATCAGGGCGACCCGGGCGGGTTTAGCCATGGTATTGAGAGACTGTTCGGTGCGGTGGTGGAGTACCAGGCGCAGGTCGCAGTCACCGGTGTGTTCGAACCATTCCGCCAGGGTCATCACTGGTAATATCTCGGGCACCCGGGCGCGGCCGCATTGCTCGGCGGCGCTGGTGGCGACGGATTGCCAGTGGCGCAGGCGTTTGTCTTCGCGGTCCCCCTTCAGTTTCACCTCGCAGCGTCCGGTGGTCAGGGGCACGATGCGTGTGACGCCCATTTCCACGGCTTTCTGAACGGCGTAGTCCATGCGGTCACCCTTGGAGAGTGTCTGTCCGAGGACGATCTCCAGGGGAGAGTCGGTGGCGTTTTCCATCGGGCTGCCAACCCGGACTTCCACCCGTTTTTTGCCCGACTCGGTGATGGTGGCGGGGTAGTCGTTGCCGTCGCCGTTGAACAGCAGCAATTCCTGTCCCGGCTGCATGCGAAGCACGCGGCCAACATGCTGTGCCGCGTTGTCGTCCAGGTCAGCAGTGGCTCCCTCGTTCAGAGGAGAGTCGGTGTAGATACGAGGGATGCGCATGGTGTGTTGGTCAGTCCCGTACTGCGATTTCGATGCCTTCGGTGGCCACCTGGGCGAGGTGGCGGATCTGTTCTTCAGTGATCACATAAGGGGGCATAAAGTAGACCACATTACCCAGCGGCCGCAACAGCGATTGTCGGGTGAGGGCGTGCTGGTATACCCGGATGCCACGGCGCTCCTGCCAGGGAAAGGGCTCTCTGGTGGCCTTGTTCTTGACCATTTCTACCGCCAGGGTCATGCCGTGCTGGCGGATATCGCCAACGTTGGGATGGTCTGCAAGGTGGGCGACGGACTCTCCCATGCAGGCGCTCAGGCGTTTGTTGTTCTCGATAACGTTGTCATCCCGGTAGATATCCAGGGTGGCCAGGGCTACCGCGCAGCCGATGGGGTTGCCGGTGTAGCTGTGGCTGTGAAGGAACGCCTTCAGGGTTTCGTAATCATCGTAGAAGGCGTTATAGACGTTATCGGTAGTGAGCACGACAGACAGCGGCAGGTAACCGGCGGTCAGGCCCTTGGACAGGCACATGAAGTCCGGGGTGATGCCGGATTGCTCACACGCAAACAGGGTGCCGGTACGGCCGAATCCCACGGCGATCTCGTCGGCGATCAGGTGTACGCCGTAGCGGTCGCAGGCTTCACGGAGTCTGGTGTGGTAAACAGGGTGGTGCATGCGCATACCGCCGGCACACTGGATCAGGGGCTCCACCACCACGGCGCAGATTTCATCGTGCTTTTCTGCCAGCAACGCGTCCATGGCTTCGAACTGGCGCAGGGCGTAGTCCTCGTCAGTCTCGCCGGGGTCCTTGTTGAAGGCATCCGGTGAGGGCGCTGTCAGCACTTCCATCAACAACGGCTGGTAGGTGTCCTTGTAGAGGGAAACATCGCCCAGGGCCAGGGCGCCCAGGGTTTCTCCGTGATAGCTGTTGCTCAGGTTCACGAAGTTTTTCTTGCCCGGTTTGCCGTGGTTTTTCCAGTAGTGGAAGCTCATCTTGAGCGCTGCTTCGATGGCCGACGAGCCGTTGTCGGCGTAGAAGCACTTGTTGAGGCCTTCCGGGGTCACTTCAATAAGTCGTTCGGACAGGTTCACCACAGGCTCGTGGGTGAATCCGGCCAGGATGACATGCTCCAACTGTCCAATCTGTTGCTGGATAGCGGCGTTGATTCTCGGATTGGCATGACCGAACAGGTTAACCCACCAGGAGCTCACGGCGTCGATGTAACGGTTGCTCTCGAAATCCTCCAGCCACACACCTTCTCCCCGCTTGATCGGGACCAGTGGCAGGGTTCCTTCGTGATCTTTCATCTGGGTGCAGGGATGCCATACGGATTTAAGGCCGCGGGCGACGAGGTCAGCATTGCGCATGATAAATCTCCGTCAGACGCTCAGGTAGTGAATTCTCGGCTGTTAACCTGTGCGGATATTACAGTTAACAGCGGCCGCTGACCACTATGCCAGGCGCCAATGACCGGTGGGCCAATGTGCTCGCACCACCCCTCGCGCAGAATCAGGCCATTCTGTTACGGAGGCCTTTATGGAACTGGAATTGAGACATTCATACAACGCCGGCCTGGAGCGGGTGCTGGGTGCCTTCTTCGACGAAGCCCACATTCAGGAAAAGAACGAGCGACTGGGTTCCCGCAACGTGCGGGTTCCTGAACTCACCCGCGACGAGCTGTCGGCAAAGGTAGTGGTAGAGCGCGAGATGATGGCCTCCACCGAAGTACCGGGTATTCTCGCGGGCTTTCACAAGGAGTGGAACCGCGTACGCCAGGAAGAGCACTGGTTCCGCAAGGACGACGGGGAATGGCACTGCGAATTCCGGGTACGGATCGAGG
>JAWWAM010000449.1:0-2931 GCA_033721715.1 Marinobacter sp. | reverse complement strand
TCAAACAGCTCGACGTCGTACTGTTCCGACAGGAGCCAGGCGGTAGTCAGCCCCGATACTCCAGCGCCAATGACTGCAATACGTTGACGGTTCTCACTCATTCATGGGATTCCTGTTCTTTTCTGCTTTGCCGGCTCATGCTGGCCGCCATCCGGTCAATGATGACCTGGGGCAGGGCGCCGAGCAGTCCGAGCGTCCATGTGAAACGTTTTGGAAAGGCAATCTCCCTTTTGCCATTACGAAGCCCGGTGACGATTCGCCTGGCGGCGTCGTCTGCTGAAACCAGAAAAGGCATGGGGAAATCATTGCGGTCGGTCAGGGGTGTTTTGACAAAGCCCGGGGATACTACAACAACGTCAATGCCTTCTGAGGCCAGGTCTGCCCTCAGAGCGTGTGCAAAGTAGGTCAGCGCCGCTTTGGAAGCACCGTAGCCCTCGGCGCGACCGAACGGAAACCACCAGGCCGAGGAGCTGACAATCACCAGGGTTGCCGGCCGCCCCTGCTTCGCAGTGCGGCGAAGCGCAGGCAGGGCAATGTCCAGACAGCGGGCCGTACCAACCACATTGGTGGTAACGTTGTGGTCTATGATGCTGCTGTCATACTCCGCAATTTCCAGATACTCACAGGTACCGGCGTTGAGGATCGCCATATCAAGATTGCCATACGCTTCCAGGTCACCACTGATGGCTTGAAGGGCTTCCCGGTCAGTGGTGTCCGCAGGGGCGGAGGTCATTCGTTCCGGCGCCAGTGTGCATAGCTGATCGAGCGCCTCCTGCCGGCGCCCCGTTATGATTAAGCGGTGCCCCTGCTGCATCAGTTCCCGGGTAACAGCCTCGCCGATACCGGAACTGGCGCCGGTAAGCCAGATATTGGACGTTGAAATAAGTCGACGGGTCATCCTGCCTGATTCCTCAGCCAGCGAATAACGCCACCCATCACGGGAAGGTTTTCGTACAACAACTGGCCGATATCAAAGTAGTCCCTGTGGTTGATTACACGGCCCTCACGGATTACCAGCTGGCTGATACCGTCTACTTTGACGACCTTGCCTTTGCGAATACGCTTGTGCTGAAGATGCATCACCCAGGGGATGCATACGTCTTCACCGTTGATCACCGGGGCGGCGAACTCAAAATCGCAGGAAATGACATTAGCGTAGGCCCCACTGAAGTACTCTGTGAGTTCATCGATACCCTGGACGGTCGTAAAGGGATCGGTAAACCGCACGTTGTTTCCGTAAACGCTGCCCAGCTCAGCCATGTTGCCTGCGCAGAGGTTGTTGAACAGCTGCCGGAAGCGCGCTAGTGTTTCGTGCACCGACGAGTTCCTGTTGCCCATATCAATGATCGAGGCGGTACTCATGCTCTTCTCCTCCTCATGGCATCCAGTTGGCGGGTTTCTTCCTGAATCTGTTCTGGAATCGGGTTCATGTCCCAGATAATTCCAAGGCGCTCAAGTATCCACAGTCCGTACCAGGTCATATCTACCTCATACCACCTGAATCCCTGGCGCACGGACTGTGGCCAGCGATGGTGGTTGTTATGCCAGCCTTCGCCCATGGTGATCAGGGCCAGCCAGATGTTATTCCTGCTGTCATCCCCGGTTTCAAATCGACGTTTGCCCCACACATGGGACAGGGAATTGATGGACACGGTGGCATGGAAAAGCACTACCGTGGAAATAAAGAAGCCCCACACCAGAAGCTGGAGTCCGTTGGTGCCCAGTTCTGGCGCCCACACGGCCAGTCCTTCTCCCAGGGCATAGATAGCACTCGCAGCGGCGGCAGGCACCAGCGAGTCGAATCGATTGAGAAACCGCAGTTCCGGAAATTTCATCCAGTCTTTTACCCGGCGTTCGTTCATGGCAAAACCGGCATCACAGGTGAACCAGCCCACATGAGACCACCAGAAACCGCCGTGATGGGGAGAGTGCAAATCCTTTTCGTTATCGGAGTGTTGGTGGTGATGCCGGTGGTGGGCAGCCCACCATAACGGACCCCGCTGGGCAGCGCTGGCCCCCAGGACCCCGAAAAGAAACTGTGCCACGCGGCTGGTCTTGAAGGTTTTATGGGCGAAGTAACGATGGTAAAAACCCGTAATGGCGAACATACGCACGGCGAAAAACGCCGCCGCAAAAACCACTGCAAAAGGGCTGGTGCCGGTGACGATGACCAGCAAACAGGCAAGGTGAAGTGCTATAAAGGGCACCACCCGTAGAAAATTGAAGGTTCGCGAGCTAGTGTCGAGGTGATCCGAACCCGCGGTGGAGTCGAACCATCTCAGAATGTTTGTCAGCCAGTATTGCACTCGGGTCATACCCTGATTGCCCTTTAGTTCGTGATTTACTCTGATACGTTTCTTCAACCGATTCTGGATGCACGATAAACGATGTTTAACCAAACCGATCAGATGCCTGTTATACGCCGGATAGCGATTGTTGGTTCAGGGCTCGCCGGCCTGACAGCCGGTCTTTTGCTCCGTGACGAAAATCTCGCCGTTACGGTCTTCGAAAAAAGCCGCGGCCCGGGCGGGCGCATGTCGGCAAAACGGGTGCCTGGTGGTTCCGCCGACATCGGCGCCCAGTATTTCACCGCGAGAAACCCGGCGTTCGTCCCTTTTCTTACCCGGCATGCCGGTGAGGCCAGTTTCGGCCGATGGACGGGGCGGTTCGGTTACCAGAATTCTGACGGTGGGTGGGAGCCCTTTCCGGATGAGAGCCGGTATGTCGGCATCCCTCGAATGACTGCCATCACCCGGGGCCTGTCTTCCAGGGTGGATTTGCGCACTGAAACCCGTATCGAACGCCTGCTTAGCAGTGGCCAGGAGTGGACTTTGCAGGATACTGAGGGCCAATCCTACGGCCCTTTCGATGCGATTATCGTAACCGCGCCACCGGCACAGGCACAGGAACTGTTTCGTGCCAGTCAGTTAC
>JAWWAM010000448.1:0-2933 GCA_033721715.1 Marinobacter sp. | reverse complement strand
TAACTTCGCCAGCCGCCTGGTCCGCTCCGACCGGGTTGATATTATTGTGGGCGGCAGCACTACCGGTGCCACCATGGCGGCAGTACCGCTGATTGAGCAGGCTCAGGTTCCATTCATCTCGCTGGCCGGTGCCGTGGTTATTACTACCCCGGTGAACAAGTGGGTGTTCAAGACTCCGCAATCCGACCGTATGGCCGCCGAGCGTATCCTCAGCGACATGAAGGATCGTGGTATCACCAAGATTGGCTTGATTTCCGGTACCGACGGATTCGGCAGCTCCGGCCGCACCCAGGCTCTGGAGGTGGCGGAGGAGATGGAAATGGAAGTGCTTGCGGATGTCACCTACAGCGGATCTGATACAGACATGACTGCCCAGTTGACCAATATCCGTAACACAAAAGGTGTTGAGGCCGTTCTGAACTTTGGTTTTGGCCAGGGCCCGGCCATCGTGACCCGGAACTACGCCCAGCTGGGTATGAAGCTTCCATTCTATCAGTCCCACGGCGTGGCCTCTGACGGCTTCCTGGAGCTGGCTGGTTCCTCGGCCGAAGGTCTTCGGCTGCCGGCGTCACCACTGCTGGTCCCGGACTCCTTGCCGGACGACGACCCCCAGAAAGCAGTCGTTCAGAACTACAAGGCAGAGTATGAGGCTCGCTGGGATTCCAAGGTCTCTACCTTCGGTGCCTATGCTTATGACGGCCTCATGCTGGCGGTTCGTGCCATCGAAGAGGCTGGCTCAACCGACCCTGAAGCCGTGCGTGAAGCACTGGAAAACATCAAGGGTTACGTTGGGGTGACGGGTGAATTCAACATGTCACCGGATGACCACAACGGCCTTGACCCAGAGTCCTTCCGCATTCTGGAAGTCCAGAATGGCGAATGGAAACTGATTGACTGATATCCCTTTCACCTGTCTCGCGGCTGGCGGCTGCTCACCGAAGTAAGTCGCCAGCCGATGTTCGACCGGAACCACCGCTATGCTCGCAGAATTCTTACAATACCTGTTCACCGGGATTACCATCGGTGCGACCTACGCCCTGATAGCTCTTGGTTTTACTCTGATTTACAACGCCAGCCACGTCATCAACTTCGCCCAGGGCGAATTCCTGATGATCGGAGGCATGGCGACAGTTTCCCTGACGGCCATGGGCGTACCCATGGTGTTTGCGGTCGTGCTGGCGATCATTCTGGCCGGTGTGCTGGGCATCGCCCTTCAGCGCCTGGCCATTGCACCCGCAAAACAGGCGGATGTGGTAACCCTGATCATCATCACTATTGGTGCCTCCATCTTTATTCGTGGTATTGCCCAAGTGATTTGGGGCAAGGAATACCACGTGATGCAGAATTTCAGCACGGACCAGCCAATCCAGGTGCTTGGTGCGGTGCTTAATAGCCAGAGCCTCTGGGTTCTGGGTATCGGCGCGGTGATGGTCGTAGCTTTGGTGCTGTTCTTTACCAAGACACTGATTGGCAAGGCGATCCTTGCGACCTCCATGAACAAGGAAGCGGCACGGCTGGTGGGCATCCGCACCCAGATGGTGTTGATGCTGGCGTTCATGGTGTCCGCCTTACTGGGATCGGTCGCGGGTATTGTCGTTGCGCCTATTACCTTCACTTCCTATGACATCGGAATCATTCTCGGCCTGAAAGGCTTCGTCGCTGCGGCGATCGGAGGGCTTGGCAGTGGCGTGGGTGCCGTGGTCGGGGGCCTGGCGCTGGGCATTGTTGAAGCCATGGCGGCTGGCTATATTTCTTCCGATTACAAAGATGCAGTGGCGTTCTCCATGATCCTGCTGGTGCTCTTTTTCATGCCCCGTGGACTCTTCGGCGCCAAAGTTGTGGAGCGTGTCTGATGTTGAACCGATTTATGCAGTCGCGCCTCCGGGGGTTGATGATCCTCGCACTGATTCTGATGATTCTTCCGGCGTTTCTGGGCAACCCCTTTCATTATGAACTGGTTACCCAGATGGCGATCATTGCCGCCACGGTTGTGGGGCTTAATCTTCTGGTCGGGTTTGCCGGCCAGATCAGCCTTGGTCATGCCGGCTTCTTTGGTCTAGGGGCCTATTTTAGCGGCATTGCGACGGGAACCTACGGGTGGCCTTCCGTGCCGGCGCTTTTGGTGGGAGCCCTTGTGGTGGCCCTTATTGCCTGGGTTGTCGGGCGTCCTATCCTGCGTCTCAAAGGGCACTACCTCTCCATGGCGACGCTGGCAGTGGGCTTTATCATCGCCATTATCCTGAACAACGAACGTGCGCTGACCGGTGGCCCCGATGGCATGCCTGTACCTGCGTTCGAGGTGTTCGGCTGGGAGCTGAGTGCGTTTGGCCGGTATTCGCTGTTTGGACTGGAGATTGAAGGTTTCCAGGCCTGGTATATCTTCGCCAGTGTCGTGCTGCTAGTAGCTGTCTGGTTTGCGCTTAACCTGATTGAATCACCGATTGGTCGCGCTTTGCGTTCGGTGCACGGCTCCGAAGTGGCGGCCAGTGTCGTTGGCGTGAACACAGCAAAGTATAAAAGCCTGGTGTTTGTGATTTCTGCCATATACGCGAGCCTTATGGGCGGCCTCTATGCGCATTTCCAGGGTTTTATAACCCCGGCAGTGGCAAGCTTCGAGTTCTCCATTCTCTTCATCACCATGGTGGTGCTCGGTGGCATGGGGTCCACCTTTGGTGTGATTCTGGGCGCCGTGGTTCTGAAGCTGTTGCCGCAGGTGCTGGCGGATTTCCAGGAACTCGAAACGGTCATGTTCGGCCTGATTCTGATGCTGACCATGATCTTCATGCCCAAGGGCCTGTTGCCCACGCTAACCGCAATTGTTTCCAAAAGAATGCGCAAAAAAGCGGGAGGTGAGGCATGACGGCACTGGTAGAAGTAAAAGGGCTGGACAAGGCCTTTGGTGGTGTTCATGCGGTGGAAGGCGTCAGCTTCGC
>JAWWAM010000447.1:0-2937 GCA_033721715.1 Marinobacter sp. | reverse complement strand
CTGAGCCTCCAGAGGCTTTACGACCATTTACGGGTTGGTGGCTGGTAGTTTTTCAGGACGGGCCGACGATACTCAACGGAACTCTGGTTTGACCGCCGGCTGAGGCTGGGCCGGATCGCTGTGGTGGCGAATGTGTTCCGCGAGGCTGAAGCCCGTAGCCCCGTCCGGCAACGTTTTACGGATGGCATAGGTTAGGCCTTCCGCGTCTTGCGGGTTCTCGCTCAGGTTGAGCACCCGGGGCAGGCAGGGATTCCCCTCCCGGTCCATTACCACTTCCACCAGTGGGAGTAGCCTTTGGCGGGGGCTAGTGGCAAGTACCACGGCCACTTCCCCCGTGTGCAGTTCAACCAGCGAGCCAGGTGGGTAGATGCCGATCATGCGAATAAAAGCTTCTACCAGCTGCTCGTCAAACTGGCTGCCCCGGTGCTTGTACAGGATTGCCAGTGCCTCTGAGGTAGGCATACCTTTTCGATATACACGGTCAGAGGTCATCGCATCATATGCGTCGACAATTGTAACCATTCTCGTGAACCGGGTGATGGCGGAGGCTTCCAGGGCATGGGGATAACCTTTGCCGTCCAGCCGCTCGTGGTGGGAAAGCGCTGCCTGCAGGACAGCGGGCTCCAGCTGGTGATCTGAATTCAGCAACTTAAACCCGAGTTCCGGATGAGCACGCATGATTTCCCATTCCTCCGAGGTCAGGGCGCCAGGCTTATTCAGAACCTCTGGTGGTACGCGCATCTTACCTACGTCATGGAGTATGCCGCAAAGGCCAACGGTTTCCAGTTCGTTTATATCAAGGCCGATGAAACGACCGAAGGTAATGGTGAGGATCCCCACCCGTACGCAATGCTCAGCGGTATAGGCATCCCGGTGGCGAATGCGAGTCAGCCAGAACATCGCGTTGGGATTGCTGTTGATGCTACTGATGCAGTTCCGGACGACCGTTCGTGCCTCTTCCAGCGGCAACTCGTTCCCTTTCGCCACATTATCCAGCAACTCGTCAATGTACTTCTGGGCCTCGCGGTAGCGGCGGTTAGCGTGAGGTAACTCGTCAGCGAGCGGCTTCTTTGCCTCAAAGTCGGACCCGGCCGCTGTCGCTTTTAGGTGGGCAATCGCTTCCTGAGCAATCTGTTCTGTCCAGGCTGTCCGTTCCACAGTGATCCACTGGCAATGAGTGCGCAGGGTTTCCGCCTGTTCGGAGTGGGTAATTACAAAGCTCTGAAACAGGACAGGAACCTGCTCCCATGGCCGATCCAATTCGACCACATGCATACCGACGCAAGCCCGTGAAGCAGGGATATCCACCTGGCGCCGGCTGGCCACAATCTTTGACGGGCCTCTCCGGTGAGGAAATTTTCGGAACAGCGGAGGCATCCAGAATCAACCAATGATGGATAATAGATCTCTATTATAAGCCCGCATTTTCCCGCCCGCTGATATCAAATGTTAATATTTTTTTCAGCACATAACCGAAGGAGCGTAGCAGCAGGGAGAAGCCCTGATACTTCCTCGTGGACACCGTGATCCAGCTTGATGCGACGCACTCTGCGTTATGTCGCGCTCAATGGCCGCAGAAAACCTGAGCATCCAGAGGCTTTACGACCACTTACGGGCTGGTGGCTTATAGTTCTTCAGGGCAGAGATCAGGGCTTCCGGTTGTTGTTCCACAATCACCATAGCCGCATATTCAGGCTTGAGGAAACCAGCGCCGGACATCTTGCGGATGAAAGCCAGCAACTCGTCGTAGTAGCCGTCGACGTTGTAAAACGCGCAGGGTTTGTTGTGATAGCCGAGCTGACCCCAGGTCCAGGCTTCGAAGATTTCATCCATGGTGCCAGGGCCGCCGGGCAGGGCCACGAACGCATCGGCCATGTCCGCCATCAGTGCCTTGCGCTCGTGCATGGAGGCCACTACATCCAGCCTGGTGAGGCCCTGGTGGGCCAGTTCCCGGTCACGGAGGGATTCGGGGATAACGCCATACACCTCACGGCCACCGGCCAGCACCGCATCGGCCACCACGCCCATCAGCCCTACCTTACCGCCACCGAACACCAGGTCCATACCCTGGCTGGCCATATAATTTCCGAACTCTCCGGCGGCGTCGGCAAAGCGTTGGTCATTGCCCCGGCTGGAGCCACAAAAGACAGCGATTTTCATGAATGTTTCCTGTCACTGGATTCGTTGTTTGGTGTGTTGGGCCATATACTGTCAGCAGCCCAAAAACACCTGAGCCACTGACATCAACACGGGTTACCTTCACATGAAAACCGTTTTCTCGCCGTTGCACAACCGCCGCACGGCCACAACAGAGCTCGACGGCGGCGTCCTGATCTCGCCCCATGAGAAGCCGTCGCGTGCCGAGACCATACTGGGCCGGGTGAAACAGGAACAGCTGGGAGAAGTGCTCGCACCCCGGGAATTCGGTCTGGACCCGGTGCTGCGTGTGCATACCCAGGACTATGTGGACTTCCTCAGGACCTGCTGGGCAGACTGGACTGCCGAGGGCAAGCCCGGTGAAGCCATTCCCGCTGTCTGGCCCGGCCGTGGCATGCGGCATCGGGTACCGAAAGACATTGATGGCCGCCTGGGCTATTACAGTTTTACTGCCGATACCTCCATCACGGAGGGCACCTGGGAAGCCGCCTGTGCTTCTGCCGATGTCGCACTGACCGCACAGGCGCTGGTGGCCAACGGCGAGCCTGCGGCCTTCGCACTGTGCCGTCCGCCCGGTCACCATGCCCACGCTGACCTGTTCGGCGGTTACTGCTTCTTCAACAACGCTGCCATATCCGCCCAGGCTTTCCGCGACCAGGGCGCCAAACGGGTGGCCGTGCTGGATGTGGATTTCCACCACGGTAACGGCACCCAGAGCATTTTCTACTCGCGGGACGATGTGATGACCATCAGCCTGCACGGCGACCCGGACCTGGTGTT
>JAWWAM010000446.1:0-2947 GCA_033721715.1 Marinobacter sp. | reverse complement strand
CGGGCCATGAACAGCCCGAGCGACCCCAGCCAGATGGGGTGGTGCAGATGGATGATATCTGGCTTGAAGGCCCTTACTTGCCGCCGGATGCGGGCCAGGAAAATATTGGCCAGCCGGAATTCACGGTCCTCGCCCATGGCCAGCAGGGACGGAACCCGAACCACGTTGGTTTCTTGCCGGGGCTGGTCCCGATACCGCGGGCACACAATGAGGATGGCGTCACCCAGGCTCTCCAGCCCCTTGCGTAACCGTTCGATGGAGATGGGCACGCCGCCAATGAATGGCAGGTAGTTGTTGGTGAACATGGCCACCCGCAGTGGCCGGGACAGCCACGGCTCTGGGTCAAGGTCGTAATCAGGGTAGTAGTCTTTCTCTACGAAGATGGCGGTGTAGAGCTTGATGCTGATGAGAACAAACACGGCCACCAGCAGGATGAAATTCACATAGCCCACATAGAACAGCGAATAAATAAAGAACCAGAGCGATTCCAGCGTACTCAGCACCGGATTTTGCCCCACCTCCAGGCGTTCCAGTGAATGGCTGATCTGCCCGTCTTCGCTCACATTCACTCGTATGTAGTGGTAGAAGCTGGTGTCATCATTAAGCACCAACCCGCCGGCCCCGCCGGTAGTAATGAAGCGGGTATCGCCCTGAACCTGGTCCGCATACAGGGACAGATTAGCGGAGAACACCATGTCCACATCATGCCTGGCGATGGACTCAAGCAGGGCCTGGCGGAACTCCGGAGGCGCCAGGAAATCCTCGTCCTGCTCGAACGGCGCCTGCTGGTCCGGTTCCAGCGGCGGGTGACCGATGAACAGGAAGCGCAAACTGTTGGGCTCCTGGTTCAAAAGGTCGTTCAGCCAGCGGATCTGCCATTGCCACGGTGTTTTGCCGGTACTGTCGAGGAAGATCAGCCGGGCATTACCGGCCTTTACGCTGAAGAAATGGGGGCCGAAGTGGTCGTAAAACCGGTAACTGCCGAAGTTTTCGTACTCGTTCTGGCCAAAGGTGAGCAGGTAGGGAATGTCCAGGTTGGAAAGAGTGCCCTGGATGGCCCGGTATTTGTCCTCGCCGCCCCCGCTGACGGCGTTTCCCGCGGAGACCAGAAAGTCCAGGTCGGCCTGGTTGAGCACCGGAATCATGCGCTCTTCGAACACGCCAATGGAGTTATTGATATTGCCCACAACCGCAAAGCTGAAGCCTCCGGCATCAGAGAGGTTTTCGCTGATGCGGGCCACCTGCTCCGTGTGCAGGGCTTTGAAATCCGGCTCGAAATAGTTCAGGTAGCCCTTGTACCCTACCAGCATCACTACGATGGCCAGGGTGAAGTAGAACAGGAGTTTTAGCGGATGACGTCGTGTCATTGGGCTTCCTTTCGGTTTTTCACCAGTTCCCGCTGGAGAATCACCAGCCCCGCCAGCATGCCCAGGTAAATGGTGATGAAGCGCCAACTGACGGTCACCAGTACAAGGTGATTGGCCGAGAGTATGTCGCGGAAGAAGGTGCCGAACACGCCTTCCGAGATGCCGGATGCGCCGGGTGTTGGTGAAAAATACATCACAAACGTGGTTACCACCAGTAAACCGGTGCTCACGAGGTAGTCCACCTCGTAATCCAGCGCCGATATCAGCAGCGCGGGAAAACTGAACAGGCTGAGCAGGAATACGAAGGTGAAGAGCACGGAGAGGGCCACAAAGCGCTTCGGGCCGTTGATGTAATCGCCAAAACTGTGGGAGAAACGAAGCATTTCCCGCTTTGCTTTGAACTGCCAGCGCCGGTGGCGGCGCTCGCCAAGGAGGTGGAAGCGATGCAACACGGCCAGCAGGCGTCCAAGGGGAGCAATCAGCCAGCGGGTACGGAACAGGACCACCATGAAGAAGCCGAGATAGAGGAGGATCAGTACCGCGAGTATTGGCCCCAGTTCGCCAACGAGCGCCTGGTTGTCCAGTGCGTTGAGGGTCAGCAGGAAAACCGGCGTTAGCGAAAAGATAAAAATCACCGCAATCACAGTGCGGATAGTCGTTGCTGCCGTAGCCCGGCCCACCGGCACACCGTGATGTTGCAGGTACCAGATTTGCGCAAAGCCGCCCCCGGTTGCCATGGGCGTAACGTTGGAGAAGAACAGGTTGATGAACACCAGCCGGAAAATAACCGGGAAAGGTAAGCGGTGCCCCAGTGCCCTCAGAGTGAAATGCAGTCGCAGCCCGTCGGCTGCAAAATAAACGATCAACAGCGCAATAACGGAAATAAGCGTCTGGGGCGAGACCAGCCGTTCATCGAAGGAGACGCTGCGGCCGGCAAACTGGTCGTAAACCGCGTACAGCCCGGCTGCCGTCATGGCAATGAAAAGCAGGCTGAAAACGGTCAGCCTGCGCCAGGACGCGCGATGCTTGTAATCTTGATCCGGGTTAGTGGTCATGGACTGCCCGCCATTAGGAGACGGGCAGTTTACTGTTGAGGGCGGGGGGCTTGTCCAGTGTCTTGCTAGTGGCCATACACCATCATGGTGGTGTTTTTAATGGCGAAATCGGTGAACTGCACCGAGCCGATGCTGGTACCGCCTACCTTGAACACCGGCATATCGATATCAGCACGGAAGTCCACCTCATGAATGGACAGCCCTTCCTTGCCCGAAACAGCACTGGTGCCCCGCGAGAGCTTAGCGGTAGCACTGGCCATGCCGAAATGGCCCAGGGTGTCGTCGCCGCGCCGGTTATGGATCTGCAGTCCCTCAATGCCAACAGCGGCAAAATTGAACAGCAGGATCACATCTGCCGCGTCCCAGTCCAGGCTGCCGTCGGTGATCTCGAAGTGGGTGTCGAGCTGCAGTTCCGATCCGGAGACTTCATTACCATTGGCCAGGGTTCGGGTGTTGGTGCCCTGGTTGCGGATCACCAGATCGGTGGGGCCGATGTAGCCTTGCAGCATAACGTTGGAGAACAGG
>JAWWAM010000445.1:0-2953 GCA_033721715.1 Marinobacter sp. | reverse complement strand
CTGATATCTGACGCTATCGCCCGATAATTCTTCAGCAGGCTGCTTATGCGCAGGGATTGACGGTGGTCAGGATGCATCGGCTCCGGAATGCCGACTGCCACCACTACCGCCATCACAAGCGCATAGCCGCCGAGGGCCAGGAATATCGACGGCCATCCCAGCCCGACCACCATAATCCCGCCAATCGTCGGGGCGATGGCCGGGGCCAAAGCCATGATGCTGGCAAGGATGGCCATGATTTTCGCCGCTTCTCGGGGCGAATAGATATCCCGCACAGCCGCGCGGCCAAGTACCGGCCCGGCAGAGCCACCAAGGGCCTGAAGGAAGCGGGCCAGAACCAGGGTTTCAATGTTGGTGGCAAGGGCACAGATCACGCTGGTAACCGCAAACAGCAGAAAACCGCCGATCATGATGGGCTTGCGGCCAAAACGGTCTGCCAGCGGGCCGCAGACCAACTGGGCGACCGCGAAGCCGGCCATGTAAACACTCAGCGTCAGCTGGACCTGCCCGGTACCTGCCGACAGGGATTCTCCCATGCTGGGCAAGGCAGGCAGATACATGTCAATCGCCAGCGGCCCGAGGGCGACGGCGGCTGCCAATAATATCGTTGTCCATACACTGGTTAATGCAAGCATTTCCGTTCCTGCGCAACTTTCGAAACGCGGCGGTAGATACGTCCTTCTGAAACACGCTATGAATACGTCCCTGTACGCTCGGCTCCGCCATCCCTGGCTCCGCACGGCTTCAGAAGGACGTATCCACCGCCGCTTCCTGAAACAATGCTGTAAGTCTACGCACTAACCCAGCCCTGATAACGGCCGTATGTTTCATACAACGTATGAACAAAGCAGATGGATTAACTGTTGAGGTCGTTCATTGTCGCAGCGACGCCATTAACGTGGTTGCGGATCCAGCGGTGGGCGGGGTCGTTCTGGTTACGCTTGTGCCATAGCATCAGCATGGTAAACGGCTTGTATTCAAAGGGCAGGGGCGCAGTGGCGAAGTCTCGCAGCAAGTGTTCACTCATGCGTTTGGGCGCAGTGGCGAGCATGTCTGTGCCGCGCAGGAATCCGGACAACCCGGAAAAGTTGGCTACGGTCACAACGGTTCTTCGGGTAAGGCCACGGGCGGATAACGAGTCTTCAAGTGCGGTTTTTTCACCGGTGCCGAACAGGATGCCAATGTGATCGGCTTTCAGATAATCCGCAAGTGAATCAGGGGCCTGCCGGTGATCCGGGTCGTAGAATACAACCATCCGGTCTGCCATCAGGCCCCGCTGCATGATGTCTGTGGCTTCCGGGGCATGGGGCGAGATAATCAGGTCACACACGTCCTTGCGCAACATTTCGGCAGTGGGGATGCCGGAGGGTATCACCTGCAGCCGGATGCCGGGGGCGTCGCGGCGGAGGACCGATAGCAGCCCGGGCAACAACAGGTCGCGCTGGTAGTCGTTGGCAGCAATGGTGAAGGTGAATTCTGCACTGGCCGGGGTGAACGGCGGGCCAGAGGACAGGGAGTGGAGGTCGTCCAGGATCTGGCGTATGTGAGGGGCGGCCTGAACGGCATACCGGGTGGACACAATGCCGCGGCCTGATTTCACGAACAGGGGGTCGCCCAGGGCCTGCCGCAGGCGGTCCAGAGTATGGCTGACCGCCGACTGGCTTACACCCAGGCGCACGGCGGCCCGGGAAACACTGCCTTCGTCCAGTACGGCAATGAAGGTGCTCAGGGAGCGAATGTCCAGGTTGAATGTATCAATAGAGTTCATGAATGAAAGTGTACTCTATGTGCCGGGGGCTGCCTATGGCCCAGCCCACGAGGAATTTGAATATACATTAAGATGCGGTTTCGGCATGGTCAGGTATGAGATCAGGTTGAAAGCATGACAAAGGAGAGCCCGATGAAACCAATACTGGCATTTGATGTGTACGGAACCCTGGTGGATCCACTGGGAATGGCTGACTTGCTGGCCCCGGACGCGGGCAATGCTGCGGCATCGGTGAGCTCACAATGGCGAGAAAAGCAGTTGGAGTTCTCTTTTCGCAAGGGGCTGATGCGTATGTATGAGGATTTCGGGGTCTGCACCCGTCAGGCATTGCGGTACGCAATGGCCAGCCATGGGTTAGAGCTGAGTCAGGATCGCGAGGAGGAGTTGATGGGTGCCTATCTCTCCCTGCCTGCTTTTGAGGATTCCTTGCCAGCGTTGAAGTCCCTGAAAGGGGATTATCTGATGTTTGCGTTCTCCAACGGGACCTATCGGGCGCTGGAGAGGGTGTTGGAGCACAATGATCTGCTGGTGATGTTTGATGGACTGGTGTCGGTGGATGACATCCGGAGTTTCAAGCCGGACCCTGCGGTGTACGCCTATGCCCGGCGGGCGACGGGGGCGATGGATCAGCCGTTGTGTCTGGTTTCGAGTAATGCCTGGGATGTGATTGGGGCCCGGGCGGCGGGGTTGATGGCGATCTGGGTTCAGCGGGATTCGGGGAAGGTATTTGAGGACTGGGGGATTGAGCCTAATGCGGTGGTTCGCAGTCTGTCGGAGTTGCCTGCGACATTAGCCAGCCTCTAAGCTCGGAGGAAGCGAAGTGCGTCGATGGCTTTCCAAAACACGCTGTAAATACGTCCCTGTACGCTTGGGCTCCGCCATCCATGGCTCCGCACAGTTTTGGAAAGCCATAGACGCACTCCGCCCATAGTTGAGAGTCAGATTGCTTTAATTCAATCCGATCTTTCTGCCAGCCATTCCGCCATCTCCAGCCAACTTTCCTTGGGCGCCTTGCTCCCGGCCAGAATACCCATGTGACCGCCCGGGGTGACCCGGAAGGTGACGTCCTTTGAGCTGACGTGGTCCTCAATCCGTTTGACCGCGCCCGGTGTTGCCAGGGTGTCGCTGTCGCCGGCGATGGCGAGTAAGTTGGCGTTTACGTTTTCCAGGCGGGCAATGTCTTCG
>JAWWAM010000444.1:0-2953 GCA_033721715.1 Marinobacter sp. | reverse complement strand
TCCGTTGCCGCACGGCTCACCCGCAACAAGGCCTGAAGGGGGACTCATGATTACAGCAACCGACCTGAAACTGACCTTCGGCAAGGGAACGCCCCTGGAAAACCCTGCCCTGCGCGGGATGAGCCTGACCGTTAACCAGGGCGAGTTTGTCACTGTTATCGGCAGCAACGGCGCGGGCAAGTCCACCTTCCTCAACGCCCTCGCCGGCGAAGTGATGGTCGACAGCGGAAAGATCATCGTGGACAACCAGGACGTCACCAGGTTGCCTACCTATAAAAGAGCAGGCAGTGTCGCCCGCGTCTTCCAGGACCCGCTCGCCGGCACCTGCGAAGGCCTGACCATCGAAGAAAACCTGTCGCTGGCTATCAAGCGTGGCCAACGGCGGGGGTTGAGTGCGGCGGTGAAAGCCCGCTACCTGGACCAGTTCAAGACCAGCCTGGCCTCGCTCAACCTGGGCCTTGAAAACCGCCTGGGCGACAAGATGGGACTGCTCTCCGGCGGCCAGCGACAGGCCGTAAGCCTGCTGATGGCCAGCCTGACGCCTTCCGCCATCCTGCTGCTGGACGAACACACCGCCGCACTGGATCCAAAAACCGCGGCCTTTGTGCTGGCACTGACCACCCAGATCATCAAGGAGCAGAAGCTCACCGCACTGATGGTCACCCACAGCATGAAACAGGCGCTGGAAGTCGGCGACCGCACGGTGATGCTGCATCAGGGCCAGGTGGTGTTTGATATTGCCGGCAAGGACCGGGAAGGCCTGGAAGTGAAGGACCTGCTGGAGCTGTTCGAGAAACAGCGCGGGCTGGAAATTTCCGACGACAGCCTGCTGCTGGGCTGACCACCCCGGAAAGCAAATGATCTGCGGGGCAAACGCTCCCCGCAGAAAACAAAACCACTAGTGGCCGTATATCCGCATCTGGGTGTTGGTGATCGCCAGGTCATCAATGAAGATCTGGCCAATCGAAGCCTGCCCCACAATCACCTCCTGCATACCGATATCGGCCGCAAAGCTGGGCATATCGATCGCCAGTGCGGACATGCCGTCCGCTGCCATGCCGTGATAGATGTATAGATCCACCTCGGCAAACAGGTCCAGCACGCTCGGGAAGGTTTTGTCGTAGTCCGCGCCGGTCAATGAGAGACCACGAACGCCAATCGCCGCAAAGGGCACATCGAAGTCCATCACCTCAATAGCGAACGCCGAACGCAGCCGCATAACGTCGGTGTCTGTGTCGACATGAATTGAGCCACGGCCCATAACACCTTCAATGAACAGGTTGTCCATCAGGGCGGTGTTCTGGCCGTTCTGGCCCCACAGCTCCCACGCACCAGAGGTGATGCGGAAATCGACAGCGTTGAAGTATTGGGGCTGGATATTGATCGCAGCATCACCGTCGGCGAGAACGTCGATGTCGATGCGGATATTGTCCAGCAAGTCGTTGGCAT
Organism: Marinobacter sp.; assembly: GCA_033721715.1. GTDB lineage: Bacteria > Pseudomonadota > Gammaproteobacteria > Pseudomonadales > Oleiphilaceae > Marinobacter. Next base: position 1,504 of record JAWWAM010000444.1, on the reverse strand, counting down.
CCGGCCCACCCAGGCCATTGAAGCCAAAGAAGTCAGTGCGCTCGGCACCACCAATACTGATATCACTGACAGTCAGCGACCCTTCATCCGTGTAGATGAAGCGGTCCATATTGATTTTGGTTTCCAGCTCAATGGTTACACCGGCCTGGCCGGTAATGTTCCCCATCGCGCTGTCATCCAGCATGACTATGTCTGCCATTGCGGCAGCAGGAAACCCTGCGATGCCCAGCGCAAGCAGTGTTCGTTTCAGGCCTTTCATTATTATGTTCCTTTTTAGTAGTTGTCCTTCCTGTGGGCCACTACTGCGTACGACTCCACACACCCACTTTAGCGACAGGTATAAAGGGGGTACGTGCATCCGTCACATTTAACTGACTTTATGAACTTTTTTTCAGGTTTTTTCTGCGCACTTTTTAACCACAACATCTAGTGGTTTCTCGCAACTGCGCTCAAGACGGCGTTTTCACAGCTATTTCAGGATTTTCAAGCATTCCTTCATTGATTTTCTTACGCTTTCAGCTGCAATCTATAGTTGTCTTCTTATTCACAGACCACTATATCCTGTTATACTCATCCCACATTCACCCATATATAGGGTTTCCCGCGCCCGTGGGCCACAACGGGCTTGCAACAGACACAATGAGGGAAACCGGGTGACGATCTTTCCTGAAACTCCGCTATCACGCCCTTTCCAGTGCGAACAGTGGGGCAGAAAAACACCAGATCTAGTGTTTGAGCAGATCTGAAGCAAGACAGCCCGCCGGGCTGCGCACATTTTTACGACACACATGGGGTATGGCCGGCTGCGCTTTGCAGCGGTCATTAATAGAAATACCGGACATCCGAGGGTAGCAATGAACGCTAAAGCACAGGCCGTGATAACAACAATTCCAATGCAGGAAGCTTCGCTGGACATATGGAACAGCAAGTACCAACTCAAAACCAAGACCGGTGAACCGGTCGACAAGGACATCGACGCCACCTACAAGCGTGTAGCAACTGCCCTCGCAGAAGTTGAAAACAAGGCCGACCGTGCCAAGCACATGAAAGAGTTCGCCTGGGCCCTGCGCCATGGCGCCATCCCGGCGGGCCGTATTACCTCCAATGCCGGTGCAGAAGCCCACAAGCCGGCTACCTCCACCATCAACTGCACCGTGTCCGGCTCCGTTCAGGATTCCATGAACGACATCCTGGAGAAAAACCACGAAGCCGGCCTGACCCTGAAAGCAGGCTGCGGCATCGGTTATGAGTTCTCTACCCTGCGCCCGAAAGGTGCCTACGTAGCCGGCGCCGGTGCCACTACCTCCGGCCCGCTGTCGTTCATGGATATCTTCGACCGCATGTGCTTCACCGTGTCTTCCGCCGGTGGCCGCCGCGGGGCCCAGATGGCCACCTTCGACGTGCACCACCCGGACGTGATCGACTTCATCCAGGCCAAGCGCGAAGACGGCCGCCTGCGCCAGTTCAACCTGTCACTGCTGATCACCGAAGACTTTATCGAAGC
>JAWWAM010000443.1:0-2958 GCA_033721715.1 Marinobacter sp. | reverse complement strand
GAGGACCTGGTAGCGGCGTTTGGCCCAGGCGTGGTGGTCGCTGTGGCGCTGGAGGTGGAACAGGAACACGTTGGTGAGGAAATAGTTGGAGTTCCAGCTGTGTTCCGGGCCGGTGCGCTCGTAGCGGCCGTTTTCGAGTTTGCGGCGGTGAAGGCCGTAGTGTTCCAGATAGTTGACGATTTCCAGCAGGTTCAGGGCGATGAAGCTCTGGCCCAGGAAGAACGCGGCGCCGAGCCAGCCGAAGGCGACGGTGAAGGCGACCAGTGCCAGGGCGGAGATGCTGTACCACCAGATCAGTTCGTTGCGCCAGCTGAAGGCTTTATGGCCTTTCTTCTCCAGGCGCCTGGCTTCCAGTTTCCATGCGTTCATGAAGTTGCGGGCGTAGGCCTGGGGCAGGAAGTTGTACAGAGACTGGTTGTAGCGCGAGGACGAAGCGTCTTCAGGGGTGGAGACGTGTACGTGGTGACCGCGCAGGTGCTCCACCTTGAAACCTGCGTAGCACACCAGTGACAACAGGAAGCCCCCGGCCCAGGTTTCGAGTTTGTCGTCTTTGTGGATGAGCTCGTGGGCCACGTTAATGCCCAAACCACCCACAATACCCACGGAGAAGATCCAGCCCATGCCACCGGCCACATTGAAGGTGCCGGAGGCCAGTACGAACATGCTCCATACCAGCAGCACCGCAAAGGCGGCAACCCAGCCCAGGGTGATGAACTTATAGAACACTTCGGAGTTCATGCGAGGCGTATCCACTTCCTCGTCCGGGTTCAGGGCGTCTTTGCCCAGCAGCAGGTCGAGGATGGGGATGATGCCGAACACCACCACGGGAACGCCCCAGGCGAACAGGTTTACCCATCCGGTAGCGTGCCCGGCCGCCAGCAATAGCGGCGGCAGTGCCAGCGGCACCATGGCAATCAGGTAACTGTATTTCTTGAGTGTCAGCAGCACCTTCCGGCGTGCGGATTCGGTGCCCAGGGTCAATGGCTTGGTACTCACGGGTCTCACCTCATTGGCTGTTGCATTGGATCTTGGTGATCGCTTCTTGTTGACTGCATTATTGTCCTACAATATGACAGTCGTCAAGCAGCAAGTACCATTTTTTGATCAATGTCAGCTTTCGCCGGCGGTAACTGTCTGACAACTCGCAGTTAATCCGGCGATTCTTCAGGTGATAAAGTTTTCCCGTTTGAGCCCGTACTTCTGCATCTTTTCATTCAGGGTTCGGCGCGGCAGGTCCAGTACCTCCATGACCATTTTTATGCTGCCATGGTGGTGGCTGAGCTCGGCACTGATCAGGGCTTTTTCAACCTGTTCCAGGCGATCGCTGAGGGACCCTTCCCCTGAAAACACCGAGGAGCGGTTGCTCTGCCCCAGTTGCAGCAGGTCAGATACCGAAATGCCATTGAAGCTGCGGGTCAGCAGGTAGCGTTCGGCGGTATGCTTAAGCTCGCGGACATTCCCCGGCCACTGGTGCAGTTCCAGCGCCAGCACATCCTCGTAGTTAAGGGCCGGCACTTCCAACTGGTTTTTCTTACCGGCCTCTCGCAGAAAATGTCCGAACAACGCAGGCACATCATCGATACGGTCACGCAGCGCTGGCAGATAGATGTCGGCGACCATCAGGCGGTAATAGAGGTCTTCCCGGAAATATCCCTCCCTGGCGGCCTCTCGCAGGTCTTCCTTGGTGGCCGAAATAATCCGCACATTGATGGGGATAGGCACATGGGAACCCACCCGTACCACTTCCCGTTCCTGCAGTACCCTCAGCAACTTGATCTGGAACGACATGGGCATGCTTTCAATCTCATCGAGAAACAACGTGCCCTCGTGGGCCGCCTCGAAATAGCCAATGCGACGTTTCTGGGCACCGGTGAACGCCCCCGCCTCATGGCCGAACAGCTCACTTTCCAGCAAACTTTCCGGTATCGCCCCCACATTGATGGCGATAAACGGCTGATCTTTGCGAATGCTCAGGGCGTGAAGGCTGCGGGCAACCAGCTCTTTGCCGGTGCCCGTTTCCCCGGAAATAACAACATCCGCATTGACCCTGGCCAACGCCTGTACGTGTTGCCTGAGGGTTTGTGCAGGCACCGACTCACCAATGAGCACTGAAGCCAGCCACTCGTCTTCCCTGTCCGTCGCATGCTGGGGTTGGGTAGCGAGGGTGACCTGGCGTTGCTGGCACGCGCGTTTGATCAGTTCGACCAGGCGGTCCTGCTTGTAGGGTTTCTCGATGAAATCGTAGGCGCCCAGTTTCATGGCTTCCACCGCCTGGGCAATACCGCCGTGGCCGGTAATCAGTATCACCGGAATGGTCGGATCAATCGCCTGCAGCAGGCTCATACCGTCCATACCGGGCATGCGGATATCGCTGACGACAACGCCGCGGAAGTCGCTGGTGAGCATAGGCAAGGCATCACGGGCATCACTGAAAGTGGTGACGTCGAGGTCCGCCAGCGTCAGCAGCTGTTCCAGTGACTCCAGCACGGTGGGTTCATCGTCAATCACCACGGCGTGGGTTATGTCTTTCATGGGTGATTCTCCCTTTTCTCGGCACTGGCGATTGGCAGGATCAGTGAGAAACACGTGCCTTTGCCAGGACGGGTACTGACGGTTAATTCCGCCCCTATGTCACAGGCCAGGCTGTAGCTGATCGCCAATCCCAGTCCAAGCCCTTTTCCCATCGGTTTTGTGGTGAAAAAAGGTTCAAAAACGTGGCTCAACTGTTCGTCGGTCATTCCGGGCCCGTTGTCTTCAATGCTCAGCGAGACTTTGCCGGGCGAGGCGTCCAGTTCGGTCAGTCGAATATCGATGCACGCGTCGGCCTGGCCCGCCAGCGCGTCTACGGCGTTGGTGAGCAGGTTGACGACGATTTGCTCAAGAACCATTGCGTTGGCCCGCACCTGATAGTCGCGCGGCACTGAAAAGCGACATTCAACCTGTTCGCTTTCAAGCCTG
>JAWWAM010000442.1:0-2976 GCA_033721715.1 Marinobacter sp. | reverse complement strand
CTGAAAATGTCACGGAAAACGCTGACTTTGCTGCCATAGCGTCCATCCACCGGGGAAATGGCGGTCAGGGCGTTGAGTTCCATCGAAAACCTCTCAAGTCATCAAAGAATCGGTCAAAAGAAAAACTGGGGGCGCATATGATACACCAGCGGCGGCCGGGATTCAGTCGTAAACCGAGCGGTTTGCCTTCTCCGCCAGTTCCCGGGCAGTCATGATGACTTTGCGGCGGTTGAAGATCAGCTGCCAGCGGCGTCCGCCGGTCTGGTGCCAGAGTATTGAGGACCGGATGCCGGCCAGCAACAGGGCACGAACCTTTGCGGCATTTTCCTCGCGCTGGAGAATAGTGGGCTCGCCAGTGACCTGGATACGCTGGCGGAAGGTGCTGATGGTATCCGCGTAGATCGACGCCAGATTGGCAACCAGATTGCCATGGCTGTAGCCGAAGTGGCTGGCAGTGTGCCGGGCCTGGTCAATGCGGCTGCCAATGACATCCAACATGTCACTGTTGCGTCGCAGCTTGGATGCCAGGTTGATCAGGTTGAGGGCATAACGCAGTACTTCGATGTCCTGCTGCTTGCTTTGCTGGCTGAGCACGCTGGCCAACGTGGACAGGCCTTCCCGCAGGTCTTTCAGTTCGCCGCCATAGACGTCCAGAGTGGTTTCGGGTTGCGTCGCAAACAGGGAGCGCATGCAGGTTTCAAAGCTGGATTCTGCGCACTGCCCCGAATGGGCTATTTGCTGAACCAGGGCCGAGGCCTGGAAAACCCCTGCCAGGGCAAGGGTCTGGTCATGTATGGAACGGCTCATGCGCCGGCTCCCTCTGACGTGTGGATGGACGGTGCCGGTTCCTGCTCATCGTCCCGCCAGGTTTGCTCGATCACACCACCGCCAAGGCAGACTTCGCCGTGGTAGAAGACCACGGACTGCCCGGGTGTAACGGCTCGCTGGGCCTCGTCAAACACCACGCTGAATCCACCGTCGCGGGCGGTGACAACGCAGTCCTGATCCGGCTGACGGTACCGGGTTTTGGCCTTGCAGCGGAATTCCTCAGCCGGCGGTTCCCCTGCAATCCAGTCTACCGGCCCACTGATCAGGCCACGGGAGAACAGCAGAGGGTGGTGCTTGCCCTGAACGGCAATCAGAACATTACGGGAAAGATCTTTTTCCGCCACGTACCAGGGGTCGTCACCGAATTCGCTCAGACCACCGATGCCCAGGCCCTGGCGCTGGCCGATGGTATGGTACATGAGGCCCTGGTGGCGGCCGATAACCTTGCCGTCCGGGGTTTCAATATTGCCGGGCTGAGCCGGGATGTACTGTTTCAGGAAATCCCGGAATTTGCGCTCGCCGATAAAGCAGATTCCCGTGGAGTCTTTCTTGTCATGAGTAATGAAACCCTGTTCGGCGGCAATGCGACGGACTTCGGGTTTCTCAAGCTCTCCCACCGGGAACAGGGTGCGGGCGATACGGTCGCCGGAAACCGCGTGCAGGAAGTAACTCTGGTCCTTGTTAGGATCCAGCCCTTTGAGCAGTTCGGCTTTGCCGCTGCCATCGTCCAGCGGTCGCTGGCGGGTATAGTGGCCGGTGGCAATGTAGTCGGCGCCCAGGGTGACGGCATAGTCGAGGAAGGCGCGAAACTTCACTTCCTTGTTGCACAGGATATCCGGGTTCGGGGTCCGGCCGGCCCTGTACTCAGACAGGAAGTGCTCAAACACCCGGTCCCAGTATTCCGCGGCAAAGCTGGCGGTATGCAGGGTGATGCCAATGGTCTCCGCCACCGCCCGGGCGTCGGCCAGGTCGGTCATGGCAGTACAGTATTCGGTGCCGTCGTCCTCATCCCAGTTTTTCATAAACAGGCCTTCCACCTGGTAGCCCTGATCTTTCAGGAGCCAGGCTGCCACGGAAGAGTCCACGCCGCCGGACATGCCGACAATCACTCGGGTATTTTCAGGTGCTTTAGTCATGTCTGGGTCTGTCGGGTTCAAAGGGGCGGATTCTAGCATTTAAGCCGGGTTACGTCTGCGGCTCAACAATCACGTCCAGGGGAAAGCGGCGTCCGTTTCGGTAATCGTCTATGCATTGCATCACGAGCGGGCTGCGGAGTTTATCGGCTTGCTGGTGGATTTCCTCCGGGGTCAGCCAGTGGGCAGCAATGATGCCATCATCCAGTTCCCGGGTAACCCGGGACACAGCTTTCGCCGAGAAACAGAAACGGTAGTAGGTCACCCCATTCGCAGGGGCCTTGTAAGTGTAGACGCCAAGGAAATACTCAGGCTCCACCGTCCAGCCGGTTTCTTCGAGCGTTTCCCGCAGCGCAGCATCAATGATCCGTTCATTTTCCTCTACGTGGCCTGCCGGTTGGTTGAAGACTACCTGGCCATGACTGACCTCTTCGACCAGCAGAAAGCGACCCTCATTATCTTCGACAATCACAGCAACGGTGGCGTGGGGTGTCCAGGTCATGGGCGTGAGTTTCTCCGTGCGGAGGGTTTACGGGATTTTACTGATCTGCGTCCGGCTGTCTGAGTCCGGGCTGCCGGCGCGTGGGCCGTGATAGTTCTGAACTCCCCTGGAGCAAGCCCATCAAGGGTCCAGTCCCCGATACCATAGCGAACCAGTCGTAGGGTAGGGAAGCCCACAGCGGCGGTCATGCGTCGAACCTGGCGGTTCTTGCCTTCGGTGATTCTCAGTTGTATCCAACTGGTGGGGATTGCTTCCCGGTAACGGACCGGCGGGTTACGCGGCCAGAGATCGGGCGGCTCCATGGATGCCACTTCTGCCGGGCGGGTTTTACCGTCCTTGAGGTCAACCCCTTCCCGCAGTTGCTGCAGTGCTTTGTCGGAGATTTCGCCTTCAACCTGAACCCAGTAGGTTTTTTGCATTTTCTTTCGAGGAGAGGCGATGTGGTGCTGCAACTGGCCGTTGTCCGTCAGCAGTAAAAGGCCCTCGGATTCGAAATCGAGCCGGCCGGCAGGG
>JAWWAM010000441.1:0-2985 GCA_033721715.1 Marinobacter sp. | reverse complement strand
GCCCGCGCCGTGGCCAAGCGCCTGGACGATGCCGATCTGGCCATTATCGACAAGCGCCGTCCGAAGGCAAACGTATCGCAGGTCATGCACATCATCGGTGATGTGAAAGACAAGACCTGTATTCTGGTGGACGACATCATCGATACAGCCGGCACGCTCTGCAAAGCTGCCAATGCTCTGAAAGAGCACGGGGCCTCCAAAGTGGTCGCTTATATCACGCACCCGGTCCTGTCCGGGCCGGCTGTCGACAACCTGAACGCCTCCGAACTGGACGAACTGGTAGTCTGTGACACCATTCCTCTGGGTGACAAAGCGCGCAATTGTGATAAGATCCGCATCCTCAGTATGGCTGGGCTGCTTGCGGAATCCATTCGTCGCGTCAGCAACGAAGAGTCCATCAGCGCGATGTTCGAGAACGCCTGATCAGCTAACAGCCTGATTTACAGAGAAGAATCCGGACCGGGAGCCCAGTGGGCTCCCGGTCTGTTTAGTCCGCCGGAAAAGCTTCCGGCATTTCGCAAATGTCACCTGTTCAGGACCTGGTCGCGGGCCGCTCGGGTGAAAATTGAGGTTATAACCATGTCTCAGGAATTTCTTATCGAAGCATTTCCTCGTGGCGATCAGGGGAGAGGTGCGAGCCGCCGCCTGCGTCGTGAGGAGCGTAAAATTCCGGCCATCATCTATGGCGGGAAGAAAGAAGCCACTCCGATTTCCATCTGGCACAACGAGCTGAAAAAGGCTCTGGAAAACGAAGCCTTCTTCTCTCACGTTCTGACCATCGAACTGGACGGCAAGAAAGAAAGCGTGATCCTGAAGGATCTGCAGCGCCACCCATACAAGCCGCTGCTGACCCACGCCGACTTCCTGCGCGTTGACAAGGATCACGAGATCCACGTTAACGTACCGCTGCACTTCCTGAACGAAGATACTGCACCGGCCATCAAACTCCAGGGCGGCGTTGCTCACCACCAGATCAACGAAGTGGAAGTCATCTGTCTGCCACAGAACCTGCCAGAGTTCATTGAAGTAGATATGAGCGAAGTGGAAATGGATCAGGTTATTCACCTGAGCGATCTGAAGCTGTCCAAAGGCGTTCGTATCGCTGCACTGCTGCAGGGCGAAGATCACGACCTGCCTGTAGTGGCAATCCACAAGCCTCGCGCTGCCAAGACCGAAGATAGCGGTGAAGGCGAAGACGGCGAAGCAGGTGAAGAAGGCGAAGACAAGGAGTAATCGCTCCTGTACTGATGAGGGCAACGGTCAATGGCACAGGATATCCTCATGGTGGTGGGGCTGGGTAATCCCGGCCCGGACTATGCGAATACCCGCCATAACGCCGGCGCCCTTTTCGTCGAAGCTCTGGCCCGTGAAGCGGGCCAGACGCTCCGCCCCGAAAAGAAATACCACGGGCTCTACGCCCGCATCCAGTTGCAGGGTCTTGACCTGCACTTGCTGAACCCCTCCACCTATATGAACCGCAGTGGCCTGTCCATCAAGGCACTGGCGGACTTTTTCAAGATTCAGCCCGAACAGATCCTGGTTGCCCACGACGAGCTCGACCTGCCCCCCGGCACTGCCAAACTCAAGAAAGGCGGCGGCCACGGCGGACACAACGGCTTGCGGGACACCATTGCCCACCTGGGCACCAACGATTTCCAGCGACTGCGCATCGGCATTGGCCACCCCGGCGACAGCCGACAGGTAACCGGCTACGTACTCGGCCGCCTGGGCAAACGGGAAACCGAAGAACTAAACGCCGTGATTGATGAAATCATCCGTGTATTGCCCGATGCCGCCACCGGCAAACTTCCGGCTGCGATGAATCGCTTGCACAGCTTCAAACCGGTATAATCCGCCCAAATTTTTCATACCCAGCAGAGGCATTCCATGGGATTTAACTGCGGCATCGTCGGCCTCCCCAACGTCGGCAAATCCACCCTGTTCAACGCGCTGACCAAATCCGGCATCGGCGCGGAAAACTTTCCCTTCTGTACCATCGAGCCCAATGCCGGTGTGGTTGCCATGCCCGATCCACGCCTGAACAAGCTGGCCGAGATCGTGAAGCCGGAAAAAGTGGTCGCCACGACCATGGAGTTTGTGGATATTGCCGGCCTGGTAGAGGGTGCCTCCAAGGGCGAAGGCCTGGGTAACCAGTTTCTGGCCAACATCCGCCAGACGGATGCCATCGCCCACGTTGTGCGCTGCTTCGAAGACGACAACGTTATCCACGTTTCCAACAAGATCGACCCGGCCTCGGACATCGACGTGATCAATACCGAGCTGGCCCTGGCCGACCTGGAAACCGTCGAGAAAGCCATCAAGCGGGTCCAGCGGGTCGCGAAAAGCGGCGACAAGGAAGCCAAGGCGCAACTGGAGATGTTCGAAAAGCTGATGCCGGTGCTGAACGAAGGCAAGCCGGTGCGCAGCATGAACCTGGACAAGGATCAGATGGCATTGATCCGCGAGCTGTGCCTGCTGACCGTAAAGCCCACCATGTACATCGCCAACGTCAGCGAAGACGGCTTTGAAAACAACCCCCACCTGGATACGGTGCGAAAAATCGCCGAATCCGAAAACGCGGTGGTGGTCCCCATCTGCAACAAGATGGAAGCTGAAATCTCCGAACTGGAGGACGATGAAAAGTCCATGTTCCTGGAAGAAATGGGCATGGAAGAGCCGGGCCTCGATCGCGTTATCCGCGGTGGCTACGGCCTGCTGAACCTGCAGACCTACTTCACCGCCGGGGTGAAGGAAGTCCGTGCCTGGACCGTCCGCGTAGGCGCCACAGCACCCCAGGCCGCTGGCGTGATCCACACCGACTTCGAGCGTGGCTTCATCCGCGCTGAAGTGGTGAGCTACGAAGACTTCGTCAAGTACAACGGCGAAGCCGGTGCCAAGGATGCCGGCAAGTGGCGCCTGGAAGGCAAGGAGTACATCGTTCAGGATGGCGACGTCATCCACTTCCGGTTCAACGTGTAATTTTCT
>JAWWAM010000440.1:0-2997 GCA_033721715.1 Marinobacter sp. | reverse complement strand
GGCAGATCATGGAGGTCAGGATGACTGTCCCCATGTACGTCAGCCCGAACAGTACGGCAAACAGAATGAAGAGAGACGGGGAATGTGTAACAGCGAGCATGCCAAGAGATAAGGCGCGCACACCGTAAAGCATGGCGAGTAGCCGGGAAACATTGAGTTTGCCGGCGACATACCCGACCACTACCGCACCTATCAGCTCAAACAGGCCCAGAATACTGAGCATCAGGGCAACCGTAGAGGTGCCTTCCCCACCCAGCGACAGCGTTCGTTCCTGGACCAGGGGCACAAGATGGATATCAATAAACGCCATTGAAGCACCACATCCTGCGAAACTCATGGCGAGCAACAGAAACAGGGGCTTCCTCAGATGTTCACTGACCTTGTCTGAATGTTCATTCTGCCCACTGGCGCTTGTGTCACCAGGTACCGGGAAGGCGCGGCTTACGAGAAGAACAGGTATGGTTATAAGCACTGCGAAAACGATGGCGAGGTAGTTTGAAAGGTCGCTCCAGGTCAGCCAGTTATTCAACCATACCCATAATGGCGAAAGGACAATGAAACCTATTGCCACCCCATTGCTAACGGCGGCAAAAGCCAATCCCTTGCGCTGCCGGGAGATAACCCGGTCAATCAGTATGCCAACAGGGACAAAGCTCAATGCCGCTAACGCATACGCGGCGAGAATGCCGTATGCGAAGAGGAAGACTCCATACTCGCTGACATTGCCGAGGAGGAAAAACGCCAGCGAGGCTACCGCACCCCCGGAGAGCAGACACAAGTAGGGGCCGTACCGGTCACACACGGCACCTACGACGGGAGAAAAAAGTCCGAGGCTCAGCCCGAACAGAGCCCCGGACAAGGCAAAGGCACCTCTGCCAACGCCAAAAAATTCCGCCAGATCGCGAAAGTATATCTGGTAGGTTCCCTTAATAGAGGAACTCAGAAACATAACCACGAAGCCAATCAGTATTACGCCCCACACTAAACCCGCAGGGTTCACCTTCCGCGGCTCAGGCATACGAGAGTTCCCCTCTCTTTACCGTCTCGTAGATGCCCTGATACATGCCGTAGAAAAGATCGCAGGTGAGGTTTACGGACTCCAGTGCTTCCTGCTGCATTCTTTCAGTTGTACAGAGGTCCGCCACCAGATCGAGCCCTTGCTGCACGTGCCCTACGTCCTCCTTCTGGTGGACGGAGAAAAACAACAGGTCAGCCTCTTTCAACCCGAATACACGACCCAAAATGGTGTGTCTCGCTTCTTCACCCAGTGTTTCAAGATTCTGACCTTCACTGGCGATCAACACCGCTGCGGCGCCAATGTGGTACCGGCCCGCGGTGGTACAGGCTTCCATTCTGAAATCTATCAGTTCCTGAGTAGCGGGAAGGGCAACTGCTGCATCACGTTCCTGATCACTGATGCCTAATGCTTTAATAAAATCCTGCATCAGTTCCACGTGGTTTTTGGTTTTCGATAACCTGCCCGTTTCCTCCTCGAACATATTAAAAAGAAGACGCCGCTTGTGTTTTTCCATCGGGCAATAAAAGAAAAGATTTTCAATATAGGTCAAAAAGTTTTTTGTTAGCTGATAGCCCTGGAGAGCAACCCTTTTCAGGAGCTCTTTATCTGCCCTTTTCTCATCCAGCAAGATGGCAAACAACGGATGGCCAAGGGTTAGCTTCTGATGTAATGTTTCTTCCAGTTCCTGTCGAAATTGATCCCGGGCTTTCAGCATCGTATATCCCTCACGCTATTCGTTTTATTTCACATTACAGAGTGTTTTCTCTTTCGAGGATTCTGGACGGCTCAGCTTTTTCTCGAGACTATCGACAGACTGGTGCATGAAATGGCCACGATAGGTCTGGCCCTTGTGGCGGGCGTAATCTTCCAGTACGCCAAAGGATTCAAATCCCCAATGCGACCACAATTTGTGTGCGGCCGTTCCCTCTCGAACATCTAGTGTCAGCCGACTTACGCCAATCTCCTTCGACTTGATGACAATACGTTGAAGCGCGCCCTCCAAATATCGCTTTCCTCGATAAGAGTCTGCAATGACGCCTTTCTGTAATTCCGCGAGATGATTTGTTGTTTGCAGTGACTGCTGCAGAAGTAAACAGGTCAGAATGATCTGACCGTGGACGCTGCCAATCAGCAGGTGCCCATGGCCATTCAGTACGTACTTTAAATTGCTTAAGTAAGCTGTTTTGGTATTGCTGTCTGCTTCCTCACTAATTCCCAGTATGGCCTCATCCTGAGCCGTGCTTCTTAACAGGTTCCAAAGGTCATCACCAATGACATCGATTACCAGGGGGGAGTCAATCCAGGAATAGTTTATTTTCATTGTCAGCTCCTTCTACTGCCTTATGCTGCAATTGTTTTTAGTGCCCCAAAAGGCTAAAAACGGACATAAGTGCGGCGAAAAGAGGACAAGCTGAGTGAGCCAGCTGTTTTCCGGGATGGGATTTATGGCTCGAGGAGTAGGAGAAGAGTCGTCTTAAGGCGGTTCGGAGCCGCCCGGCTCTGGCCGCTCTTCATCAAGCCAGGCACCGCAATATTTGCAATACCTGGCATCAACTTCATGCCGATGCTTGCCGCAGGCCGGGCAGGCTTCATCGGAGTATCGTTCTGCACGCAGCGCGCGAATGACTTCCGCAGAGAAAACACCAACGGGAAGCGCGATAATCGAGTAGCCCGTCAACATAATCATCATGGAGAGGAACTGCCCCCACGCCGTAATCGGCGTTATATCGCCATACCCCACTGTCGTGAGTGTCACGATGCCCCAGTAAATGGCCTTGGGTATACTGGTAAAGCCCGCCTCGGCCGGCTCAATGAGATAGAGCAGCGAAGAAAAGATGGTCACGAGCATCAGCACTGTGAACAGAAAGAGCAGGATCTGGTGCCGACTGCGAACCAGCGCGTCCATCAGCAGGCGGCCCTCACCCACTACCGTCATCATTTCCAATACCCGGAACAGGCGCAAGGTACGCAGCAAGCGC
>JAWWAM010000439.1:0-3018 GCA_033721715.1 Marinobacter sp. | reverse complement strand
GTGGCGGCTTACGGTGTCCGTGCCGCGCACACAAGCCTCGATCTCCACTGCGACCTCCTGCAGCAAATGATCGCCCACGCCATGGCCATAGGAATCGTTGATCCGCTTGAAATCATCCACATCCAGAAACAGCAGTGCGAGCAGTTTGTTGTGACGGTTCGCCATGCCGATGGCCTGGGTAAGCCGCTCCATAAGCAGCATTCGGTTGGGCAGGCCGGTGAGGAAGTCGTGTTGGGCAAGGTGGTTCATCTTTTCCATCTCAGCGCCAGACTGGCTGGCATCGTGGAAAACGATCACCGCCCCGGCTATCTCTCCCAGGCGGTTTCGGATGGGCGCTGCGGAATCCTCAATCGCCATATCCGAACCGTCGCGCCGGACCAGCACGCTCCCCAGGGCCAGCTCTACCGTCCGCCCCTCGGTGATGGCTCGCTGGGCCGGGCTTTTTGCCCGCTCCCGGGTAACACCGTCGAAAATGAAAAAGATCTGTTCGACCGGCCGCCCAAGTGCCTCTTCCCGCGACCAGCCTGTCAGCTTTTCAGCCACCCTGTTGAGGTAAATCAGGCTACCCTTCGGATCAACAACCAATACCGCATCACCAATGGCATCAAGAGTGATCTTTGCCATATCTTCGAATGAAAAATCAGCAAACGAAGTGGAATCATTCGCGAGGGGTAAAGGTAACGTCCTGGGCATACTTGCCTCCTTGGTATTATCAGCACACCAGAATAGGTTCGGCAGGCTCACCCGGTCTGTACGGGAGCGCACACAAGTGTTCCGATAATAGCCGCCAGCCCCAGCAGACACAGCCAGAGCCAGGCTCCCCGCCGCACCAGCACAATGGCTTTATCGACGGTGTCTGCGGAGGGTTCCGGGCCACACCCAAGATCCGGCCGCTGCCGCACGCCAGAGGCATAGGGGGCCGGGCCCCCGAGCGATACCCCCAGTGCGCCTGCCCCAGCGGCCATCACCGGCCCGGCGTTCGGGCTGTCCCATTGCGGTGCCTGGGTTCGCCAGCAACGCCAGGCAAGGCGGGTATTACCGAGTAAGGTATAGGTAAGCGCAGTCAACCGGGCAGGCACCCAGTTCAGGACATCATCCAGCCTGGCGGCCACCCGCCCGAAATACAGGTAGCGTTCATTGCGGTAACCCCACATGGCATCGAGGGTATTTACCATGCGGTGCAGCAACACCCCCGGTATGCCCGCCACCAGAAACCAGAACAGACTGGCAAACACTGCATCCGCGCCGTTCTCGAGCATTGATTCGCTTGCGGCGGTTGCTACACCGTGGTCATTCAACTCGCAGGCCCTGCGGCTGACAATGCGGCTCACCTTCTCTCGCGCATCGTCCAGGTCGCCCCGGTGCAACGCCTCCGACACCGCGTGGCCATGTTCCGTCAGCCCCCGTATGGACAGAGCAAAATACAGAACCACCACCTGCAGCAACAGGTACAGCCATCCATTCAGCGTCCACCGCAGGATTTCAGCCACTGCCAACACGGGTAATACGACGATCAATACACCCGCCAACCCCAATGTGATAGACCGGCCCTTGTGCTTTGGCAACCGGTTCAACCATTGTTCCACCCCTCCGGCCAGGCGCCCGAAACCAACCAGCGGATGCCACCGGCCGGGCTCCCCCAGCCAGCGGTCCAGCAGTACGGCAGCAAGGCATACAATCACGGAGGCAACAAACACGTTCAAATCGGCAGTATCTCCTGGCAGCCTCTCCTGGAAGGCGGCCATATCTGGGTTACGGAGCGGTTGTGCAGTCTAACCGAGTCATTGCCAATCTTGACACTGTTTCAGGCCGGGTAGACCATTCCATGTTTTCATCCGCCAGGAATCCACCATGTCCTCTCTGCCACCAAGCTGGAACAAACAGCTCCCCACACCCGATTCACAGGCTGCCGCGCGGGCCACAGAGCGCCAACAGGTACTGACCAAACCGCCGGGTTCCCTGGGCCAGCTGGAACAACTCGCCATCCGGCTTGCCGGCTTGCAGGGGGAGGAGCATCCGGTAATAGATCCGGTAAGGATTACCGTCTTCGCCGGGGACCATGGCGTATGTGAGGAGGGTGTTTCCGCCTTTCCGCAGGAAGTCACAGCGCAGATGATCGCCAACTTCGCCAGCGGCGGCGCGGCCATCAGTGTGATGGCGGGATATCTGAGGGCTTCACTGGAAGTGGTCAACCTCGGCACGGTCGGCGAGGTACCGGTTCTCCCGGGGGTGCGGAATGAACCGATTGCACCGGCCACCGCCAACCTGGCGGTGGCGGAGGCAATGACGGAAGCCCAGGCCTGTGCCGCACTGACCAGTGGCGATGCGGCGGCAGAGCGGGCGGCCACGTCGGGATGCCGGCTGTTCATCGGCGGCGACATGGGTATCGGCAACACCACCAGTGCCGCCGCCCTGGCCTGTGCCCTGCTCGACCTGCCCCCGGAAACGCTGGTTGGCCCTGGCACCGGCCTCGACGCCGCCGGAGTCTCCCATAAAAGCGCGGTGGTGAGCCGTGCGCTGAAACGTCACGGCAGTAACACCGACCCTCTTGCGACACTGGCCTCCCTTGGCGGGTTTGAGATCGCTGCGCTGACCGGGGCAATACTGGGCTGCGCTTCCCGTCGCATTCCTGTGCTGGTGGACGGGTTTATTGTTTCGGTCGCCGCCCTCGTTGCCGTTCGCCAGCAGCCGGATGTCTGGCACTGGCTTGTGTTCGCCCATCAGTCCGCTGAACCGGGGCACCAGGCCGTACTGCAGGCGCTTGACGCCAAACCCTTGCTGGACCTTGGTATGCGGCTGGGTGAAGGCAGCGGCGCCGCAGTTGCGCTCCCCTTGCTGCGGGCGGCCTGCGAACTGCACAACCGGATGGCGAGCTTTGCGGATGCCGGTGTCACCGACAAGGGTCAGGCCGAGAGCCGGGGAATATAACCATGGGCGGCAATACCACTACGTTTTTCGACCTGATCCGCCACGGAGAACCCGCCGGCGGGCCCATGTTCCGGGGCAGCCAGGACGACC
>JAWWAM010000438.1:0-3021 GCA_033721715.1 Marinobacter sp. | reverse complement strand
TCGGCCCCGCATCATTGACGATACAGGTAACGCCCAGTTCGTCCTGTACCAGCTCGGCCATTCTGATGGCCTGCTCGGTGGGGCCGATAATGCAACACACCCCGCTGGACTGAATCGTTTTCACCGGTGCCACAGGAGCCGGTATCTGAGCGGCGGCAAGCAGGGCCGCCTGCTTGGCGTGCAGGCGCCCGGGCTTTGCGCTGGACGCACTCCAGCCAGCGCGATCCCGGATGTCGATGGTACTCAGCGGAGCGGACTGGCCGGTTTCAGCCTCTACGTCCTCGCTCAGACGCTCGAACAGGGCAGCCTGTTGGCGGCAGGCGATAAGCAGCTCATGACTGCCGCTCAGGTGCTCGGCCGCCGTCTTCATGTCGGCGCCGCACAGTTGATCCACCATGATCACCTGCTCGGCTGCCGCGGCCGTTCGCAGCGCCTCAGGATCAAGAGACTGGGTCTTGTCGCAGGAACATATCAGTAGGGTCTTGGGTGCGCTCATCAGGTTCTGCTCTTGTCGTTATTTTTATACGTATACATGTTCAATGCCGTTCATCGAGGATGCCACACCCGTTTGTCCTTCGACAATTGAATAATTGGCTAATTGCCGGCGCTCTGCTAGCTTCATAGAAAGTAGAGCTGTCGCATTAGCCGCAGTAAAGAGATCTGTCATGAGCCGTAATGTAGCTAGTTGGAAGCGCGAGTTGAAAGTCGGTGCAGTGGTTCGCCGGTCCCCTGGCGTAACACAATGGGCTCGTGAGGTCTGGAAGCCAGTAGCGGTGATCCCTGGCGCGCCGGAGGCGTTCTGGAAAGAGTTGCTCCGCGAGGGCGAAATCGTCGATTACCACGCGGGCACAGTGGCGATGGAGTTATTTCGCGCCGATGTAGAAGGTTACCTTGTCTCCCTGAACATGGCCTCCCCCTCCGTCTGGATCATAATGGACAAAGACCAGACCAACCGCTCTCCGTCAGGCTGGGTTGTCAGCACCGTTACCGCCAGTGCCCATGAAGCCCTGGATGCTCTGGACAGCGGCGAAAGCATTGTCGAGGCGGTGCCGATTCCCGAGTCCATGGCGGCCTGGATCAAAGAATTTGTCGACATGCACTATGTCGAAGAGCCTTTCAAGAAACGCCGCCGTGACGAGGTCCGTGTTGATGGCAGTGAAGACGGCAAAGGTGATGCCCGTATTCGTCAGCAAAGCGACGTTTTCCGTGCCCCCTCAGACATGAAAAAACCGGGAGTGCACTGATGGCTGAGTCACGGTTACAGCGTTGGTCGCGCAGAAAAACCGGCGCCAGCAAAGAGGCCGAGCTCCCCCCTCATTCGGTTATCGAGCCCGAGCCATCCCCCGAAGAGCAGGAACTTGCTGTCAATGAAGCTCTGCCTGAACACGAGGTATTGCAGAAGTACAACCTTCCGGACCCGGATGCCATCGAGCTGGGCACCGACATTACCGGATTCATGCGAAAAGAGATTCCGGAACTCCTGCGCCGCAGAGCCCTGCGCTCCCTCTGGAGATCCAATCCCGTACTGGCGGTGCTCGACGGCCTCAATGATTACGACGAAGATTATACCAACGCTGCCGTTGCGACCAACGCCATGAAAACCTTGTACAAGGTGGGGCAGGGGTTTGACAGAACACCCGCAGTGGCTGAGAAGGCTGATGATCAGGTCGGGGATCAGATTCAGGAGTCGGCCGAGGCGTCGGAAGCTGGCGTCCGTGCTGAGGTAGCTGAAAAAAGGCGGGATGAAAAAGAGCCGGGTGATACATCAGAGCCCGAAATTGCAGTCGGGCCAATCACTGCCGGGCACACGGATTCCGGGGCGCCTCAGGCTGAGGCGGAACCGGAACCGCGCTATCGTCCCCGGATGCGTTTTGATCATTAGTTTTGGCTATCAGGCATGATTGTAAGTGCAATTGCTCACGAACCTGATTGGGCGTATAAAGAATGAACAAATGTCCATAAATTAGTGTCGCGAAAAACGCACAAAAATAACATAAAGGACAAAGATTTGAACAACACGGCTGAAATTCAGTGCCCCCGCTCTATCACCGACGAAGAGCGCGCCCGGGCCCAGATGTATCAGTTGCTCGGTGTCTTGCTGAGCGGCCCACCTACGAGCGAGCTACTCCGGGGACTGGCAACTCTGAAGGGTGACGACACCACGCTGGGGTCCGCCTCCAGAACACTGGCGGCCCTTGCCGAGCGTACCTCCCCTGAAGACGCCAACCGCGAATACAACAACCTCTTTATCGGCGTCGGCCGTGGCGAACTACTCCCCTACGCCAGCTATTACCTCACCGGCTTCCTGAACGAGAAGCCTCTGGCGGATTTGCGTGGCGATCTGATGGCCAGGGGCATCAAAGCCAGTGACGACATTAAGGAACCGGAAGATCACATCGGCACGCTGTGTGAAATCATGGCGGGCATTATTACGGGCGAGTTCGAGTGCGACAGTGGCCTGTCGTCTCAAAAGAACTTTTTTGACGCGCACCTGGCAAAGTGGGCGGCGTTGTTTTTTACCGATTTGGAGAAAGCGCAAACCGCGATTTTCTACGCGCCTGTTGGCTCGTTGGGTCGGGCTTTCATGGCCGTAGAGGCCGAGGCGTTTGCACTTCAATAACCGGGATCTGCCGGATCCCTTAACCCGGGTGGAGGTGTCCTATGGACAACCAACAGCGTGATAACAGCCGTCGCCGCTTCTTGCGGATGGCAGCAACAGCAGTTCCAGCTGCCGTTGCCGTGGCAGTAGCTCCGAACGCCGCAGCCGAGGTCGTCTCTGCAGAGGCCCCTAAAAGCAGCGGTCTACGTGACACTGAGCACACACGAAAGTATCTGGAATCGGCTCGCTTTTGAGGAAGCGTGAGTCATTCAAGGTTGCGAAAGGCTCTTGGGTGACCACAGTTCCCGGAAAACGAGAATAACAAAAAGAGAGAGGTACGAGACATGTTGAGGAAGAAAACAAACGGGGTAGCGAAAGGCTCCCGTGCGGGATCTTTACTTTCATCCCTCGCCGCAACGACC
>JAWWAM010000437.1:0-3021 GCA_033721715.1 Marinobacter sp. | reverse complement strand
AGTGGCGGTGGGCCAGGGATTCGAACCCCGGGAAGGCTACTAACCTTCGGCGGTTTTCAAGACCGCTGCATTCAGCCACTCTGCCAGCCCACCGTTTTCTCCACAGCCGTCATTGCGACAGCGGGGAGCATGATACCGGAATTCCTTTGCGTGTCAACGCCCTGGCCACAAGCGACACTCGCCTCCTCGACATTAACTCTATTTAATGGAATCCGGAGCACCCTTTTCTGTCGTAAATGATTGAAAGTTGTGTATCTGGCATTATGATGGAGTAAGAATTCGGATGCGGAGCCATAATGGGCTCATGCACCACACAAGCTGTTTGAAAAACGGCTGTTATAAACCGGAGAAGATTCAGAATGCAAAACCGACAGTATAACGTTCAGAAGAGTCAGGGCATCACGATAAACCGTGGCTCTGGCACAGCCGCCATCAGTCCCGAGGCGACGAAAGTTCTGCGCAACACCTATAGCCTGCTCGCCATGACCCTGCTTTTCAGTGCCGTGATGGCTGGCGTTTCCATGTCTATTGGCCTGGGACAGGGCGCAAGCCTCATCTGTATGTTGGGCGCACTGGCTCTGGTGTGGTTCGTTCTGCCAAGAACCGCCAACAGCTCTGCCGGTATTGGTGTGGTCTTCGCGTTCACGGGTCTTCTGGGTCTCTCGATCGGTCCTACCCTGAACTACTATCTGGCCATGTCTAACGGCGGTCAGATTGTCATGCAGGCTCTCGGGGGCACGGCAGTGGTGTTCTTTGCCCTGTCAGGTTATGTGCTGACCACCAAAAAAGACTTCAGCTTCATGCGAGGCCTGCTGGTTGCCGGTCTGGTTGTGGTGCTTGTAGCCCTGGTGGGTTCTCTGGTTGCCGGCATGTTCGGCGTTGACATCGGTGCCTTCAGCCTTGCTATCAGCGCGGCTATCGTGTTTCTGATGTCGGGTTTCATCCTCTATGACACCAGCCGGATTGTGAACGGCGGTGAGACCAACTACATCATGGCGACAACAGGCCTCTTCCTGAACATCTACAACCTGTTCCTGAGCCTGCTTCACCTCATTGGCGCATTCTCCAACGAATGAGCAGCAGCTTATCTGAGCAGACCAAAACCCCGGCAGCTGCCGGGGTTTTTACGTTGGTGATCACCGGGGCACCCTACTCGTCTCAGGCGCCGCAAACAGCCCTGCAGTTTGCACACGCCGTGCTGGCATCCGGCAAGCGTATCGACCGGGTATTTCTCTATGGTGATGGCGTTCACCTCTCATCCAGCCTCAGCACGCCGCCGTCCGATGAACTGAATCTGTCCGAAGCCTGGGCCAGTTTTCTTACCGAAAACAATATCCCCGGGGTTGCCTGTATTGCCTCGGCTCTCCGGCGGGGCCTCGTCAACGAAGCAGAAATGCAACGCTACGAGCTCACCGCTTCCAACCTGCGCGCACCCTTTGAGATAGCAGGCCTGGGCGAGTGGGTAGACAGTGCAGCTTCTGGCTCCCGGGTTTTGTACTTTCACAAGGGAGGCTGACGATGAGCACTCTGATCATTATCGACCAGCCGCCCTACGGCTCCTGGGACGGCCGGGAAGCGCTGGACATGGCGTTCTCCCTGGCCGCGTTCGATCAACCTGTGTCATTGTTGTTCTGCGGTGCCGGAGTGAATTGGCTGCGCAAGGGCCAGGACGCCGCGAAGGTTCAGCAGAAATCGATTGAACGGAATCTGTCAGCGGCACCAATTTTTGGCGTGGAAGCGCTGCTGGCAGACAGTGATGCCTGTGGTCGGTACGGTCTGGCTGAAACGGATCTGCTTGAGCATGCAACCATCACCGATTTCGGGCCGGAGCTGACCGACCGTTTCGATCACGTTGCGTTTGCAGGTTAGGAGTTGAACCGATGACCCCATTTAAAACCCTGCACATCCTCAACAAACCGCCGGAGCACAGCCGTTTCAGCTTGTGTCTCGCTGCCATCGGACCTGAGGATGTATTGCTGCTCACCGAGAACGGCGTCCTGGCTGTCACCCAGCGGTTGGCTATCCACCGAGAGCGCTGCTTTGCGCTGGCGCCGGATCTGGAAGCCCGGGGACTTTCACCGCAGTTCAGCAGCGAGCAGGCTGTGTCATTCGATGGCATGGTTGGCTTGGCCGCATCTGCCGAAAACGTCATTAGCTGGTGAACCATGACTGACATCCCGATGCCGGAACGAAACAATGAAGGTTTTCTGGAAAGTGCCGAGCACTGGAATCCGGAAGTTGCGGAGGTTATCGCGAGGGAAGACGGCGTCAACCTAAGCGATAATCACTGGGAAATCATAGGGTTTCTGCGGGATTTTTACAAACAACATGAAATATCACCACCTTCCAACCGTCTGTTCGTAAAGGCAGTAAAAGAGGCGTTTGGCGAGGAAAAAGGCAACAGTATCTACCTGATGCAGCTGTTCCCCGGCACCCCGGCCAAGACCGCCTGCCGCATTGCCGGCCTGCCACGGCCCACCAACTGCCTATAGGTCGTTACGGGGCTTTTTGTCCTGGCCCGGCACATCGCCAAGGAAACTGCTCAGGCCATTTTCGAACAAACCTGACCCGAAACGCAGAAACTGCCGCGTGGATTCCTTGACCGTACTTTCAGGGAGCTCCCGCAGGGTTTCCTCGACACCTTGTCGAACCCCTCTTTTAACGGCGGGCTCTACCTCCCGTGCAGCCTCAATGATTTCGGCTACTTTGCGATCAAGGTGGGGCTTGATCACGACAAACCAGAAAACGGCAAGCGCGGATAGTACCGCTGCAGCGGTTACCAGTGCCTGAATAACGAGTGTCCATCCAAAGTCCATACACTGCCCTCCGGGTCAGTCTCTGCTGGGCCAGGCATTTTTGCCGACCCTGTCACGCCAATACGTTGTTTAACACCAGGAACTGGAGCCCGCCCGCCAGGGCACCCAGCACCCCTCCGACCAGCATGAGCTGAAGTTCTTCCTCACGGAACGCCGGCCTCAGTATGTCCTGAAACTCCACTGGGCCCAGGGATTTCATCTGGCT
>JAWWAM010000436.1:0-3039 GCA_033721715.1 Marinobacter sp. | reverse complement strand
TTTTTTCCGTTCGATCACCTGGTTTTCCAGGGTTTCGAGCAGGGTTTCCCGGCTGACGTTGTTGATGGCTTTTGCCAACCGTTCCCGCGAGTCAAAATCGGTTTCACCGCGATCAATCTCGCGCCAGTAACGCTCTGATATTTCACCGAGGCGCCGGTCCTGTTCCATTAACTTGCTGATAACGGCCTGTTTCTCCCGGTTCAGGTCCTGCTCGGTCATTTCCGACAAGGTCCCTTTGAAGGTTTGCGAGAATTCCCGCACCGCCTGGTCAATTTCATCACTGCTGGCTTCCGGAGACTGCACTACGAAGCCCAGGGCCGGGGTTTCCAGCATCTCGAAGGGCGTGGCGTAGACGATATAACCAAGCTGGCGGTTGGTGCGAAGTTCTTCGTAGAACGGGCTGCTGATAATCTGGCCCAGAAGGCGAAAAGCGGCCCGTTCTTCAAAGCTGGTGTTCTCGCCCTGCACATAAAGCGTGTAACCGGTGTCTGGGTGGTCTACCTCCAGCGGCAGAGATGTCTCTTCGTCAGACAAAGAACGCACCTGGCTTCGTTCGACGGTTACCAGCTCGCTCTCGTCCAGCACCATGGCGTGAATCCGCTTGGTGATGTTGAGCGCCGAGGCATGGCTCATGTTGCCGTGGGCGAGCAGTACCGGGTCAACCTGGGCCAGGAACGCTTCGGCAAAGGATCTGAGTTCCTCCAGGGTCACTTCCCGCGCAGCCCGGAGTTTTTCTTCGGTGCTCCAGGCGCCTTCTATCAGCAGGGTCTGGATGAATTCGGATGTCTGCTGAACCGGGCGTTCCTTGGCTTTGTTCTGGAGCCGGTCGATCATGTTCTGGCGGGCAATGTTGAACCGTTGCTCGGTCAGGTTCGGGTCCGCTACCTGGGTTAACAGGCGTGCCATCAGGGTGTGCAGCTTGTCGCTATAGCCGCCAACCCGAATGGTGATTCCGCGAAGGTGCGGGTAAATGCTGTAATCCAGTCCGGCCAACTGCGCCGGGTAAGCCCAGGCGTTCACGTTGGTATTGATGGCGTCCACCAGCAAGGTGGAAAGCACATTACTGCGGGCCGACGCGCGGGTGGCCGGGGTGCGCAGGCTCAGATAGACGTTGGCTTTCGGCGTATCAAAGCGGGTATCCCGCGCGTACCACACGTCCATGCCGCTAATACTTCCCATGGAAACCGGCGCGTCCATGGTCGGGCCGGAGATCATCCCCAGCTCCTCGGGGATAAACGGGTTCTCAAGAGGCAGGGCCAGGCGGGCAACCTGCGGATTTCCCTCCTCTGTGCGGACGGCCGTGGTGTCGAGCGGTTTGATTTCAAAGGCTGTGTCGTACCACTGAGTGAGGCTGGGGGTCTCGATTTCGGGCTCTGGCTCCACCACCGAAACCAGTACATTATCCGCCGTCAGCCGCGCCAGGATGGCCTGGTACTGATCTGGTGAATAGTCTTCCATCATCCAGGGCGCCCGTAGAACGTCTTCCGGCGCTACGTGCCTCATTTGCCGCGACAGGTGCATGACTTCCTGAACCGGCTGGCCTTTCTCCCGGAAGCGGAAATCAATCTGCGCCAGTTGTTTCATCTCTTCAAAGCGCTGGCGGGCGATGCCCTCGTTACGCACTTTGTCGATGTAGGCAAAGGTGAGTTCAAGGATTTCCTCCTGTTCCTCCAGCCCCTGGGGCGTCAGTGACATATTCAGTTCCAGCGTCGCTTCCTTGCCGGTATCCATTCCCCCGCCCGCAGAGAGGCTTTCCACAAGCCCCGCCTGCTTGAGTACGTCGAACAGGCTGCCCGGGCCTTCGTGGCCCAGCAGGCTGGCGACGTAATTGGCAGGTTTGTCGCGATAGTTCTCCTGTTGGGAGGGAATGGGGAATGTCAGCGACAGGCTGCGGATATCCTTGAGTGCGTCCACGTTCAGTCTGGCTGGCAGTCTGTCCGGACTGAACAGCGGCTCGTCATGGACTTTTGCTGTCAGGTTGCGGTTTTCAATCCGGTCAAAACGCCCGCGCACCATGGCTTCCAGCTCGTCCAGAGCTTGTGGGCCATAGACCGCCAGTGTCATCAGGTTGGACGAGTAATGCTGCTTCCAGAAATCAATCAGGTCAGGGCGCAAGGGGCGTTCTTCGGTATTCTCCAGGGTGGTGAGGTTCCCCACGGCAAACTGATGGAAAGCATGCTCAGGATTGCTGACGGCCTTCTTCACTGAGTAGAAGCGGCGGCCGTCCTCTTTCTGTTTGGCACTGAACTCGGAATGCACGGCCCGACGTTCACGGTCAACCAGCTCGGGCGTGAACAGCGGGGCGGAGAACTGTTCCGCAAAGCGGTCCAGGGCATCCTCCAGGTGCTCGGCCTGCACATCGAAGAAATAGTTGGTGTCCTGGAAGGCCGTAAAGGCGTTGTGGCTGCCACCATGGCTCTTGATGAACTGCTGGTATTCGCCAGGGTCAGGGTATTTTTGAGTGCCCAGGAACAGCATGTGTTCAAGAAAGTGTGAGAGGCCTTCCCGGTTGGCAGGGTCATCACCGCTGCCCACGGCGACGTTCATCGAGGCAGCCGCTTTGTCGGACTCCGGGGCGGAAATCAGCAGTACCCTGAGCTCGTTCTCCAACTGGATATAACGGTACTCGTTGTCGTCGTTCGGACTTTTGACAGGGGCGGTAGTAGCCAGTGCCATTGAGCTGAAGACCAGAAGGAATGCCAGTACAAAGTTTTCCTTAAGGCCGGGGAAACCGTTGGCAAATCCACGAATGCCTGGATGCATAGAGCCTCTCTTTCCGATGGATGATTCAGTGAATCAGTTCGTTGCGAGTACTTTCCGGTTGTTGATCCAGCGTTTTTTTCGCCAGACTGGCCGCGGCCTCTGCATCAAGCTGACCCGAGGCGATGCGTTCAAGTACCGTGCCCATCACAGCCACAGAACGGCGATAGTCTGCGAATTCGGCCTGAAAGGCGTGATCTATGGCTTGGTAAACGGCCTGTATTTTCTGCTCTCTGGTGCCGGAGTCAGCCGCGGTGTCGTTGATGGCCTTCAGGCAGG
>JAWWAM010000435.1:0-3044 GCA_033721715.1 Marinobacter sp. | reverse complement strand
GAACACCCAACCGAATGGCGAACCGGACACGGAGAAAGCGGCCCGATCCGACCTTGCCACACCACTCAACGGCCTGTTTGCACTGGGCATTCTCTATACCCTCTATCTGGCCCATCAGATTATTCTGCCGATCGTGCTGGCGATACTGACAAGCCTTTTGCTGTTTCCGCTGGTCAGGAAAGCCTATGAAAAAGCCGGTATTCCAAGGGTGATCAGTGCTCTGGTACTGGTTCTTCTGGTGCTTGCAGGGCTCGTTGGGGTTGGCTTTGCGGTTGCCACGCCGGCACTTGAGTGGGCACAGAAGGCGCCGCAGGGCATCTCCCGTCTACTGGTGGGAGAGAGCGGCCTGAAAACACAGATCGACAAGGTCAATGAATCCGCCAAGAAAGTGGAAGAGTCAATGGAGGAGCTTGGGGAAGAAGAGGGTGACGAAAGCTCAACCAAGACCGTCGTGCTGCAAACCGACTCCTGGCGCAACCAATTAATGACGAAAGCCCGCAACGGCGTCGCCGGCCTGGCTCTGGCACTGGCGCTGACTTATTTCCTGCTGGTAGGGGGCGACCGTATCATCCAGAACTTTGTCCGCCAGCTACCCAGGCGACAGCGACGTAACGTCCTGCACATCGCCCGCGACTCCCAGCAGGAGATCGCCCAATACCTGGGCGTGCTCAGTCTCAGTAACCTGCTCGTCGGTACCATCACCGGTCTCATATGCTGGGGCGTCGGTCTGCCTGACCCCGTGGTCTGGGGCCTGGTCGCCGGTCTGGCGCGCTTCATTCCCTATCTTGGTGTGATCCTCACCATAAGCCTGCTCGCGGTGGTATCGGCCACCAGTCTGGACACCCTCTGGATGATGGCCATTGCACCGGTTGGCTACCTGGCTCTCACATCGATGGTTGGTTTCTTTATTGAACCCTGGATCCACGGTTTCCGCATGGCCATAAACCCCGTGATCATTTTCGTATCCATCTTCTTCTGGGGCTGGCTGTGGGGCCCGGTGGGTGTTCTGTTGGCCGTGCCCCTGATGACGGTCATTCAGGTGGTCCTGAAACAGATCCCGAAGCTGCGCCCGATCTACAAGATCATCGCGCGCTAGTGCTATCCTGACTTAACACCCAGCAAAACAGGAGCAGAACGCCCATGATCCCCAAGACCATGAAAGCCATGCTGCTCACCGGCCACGGTGGCATTGAAAAACTGGAATACACGGAAGGTGTACCTACCCCGAGCCCGAAGCGGGGCGAAGTACTGGTTCAGGTAACCGCTACGGCCAAGAACAACACCGACCGCAAGGCCCGTGAGGGCCTGTACCCGACCAAGGATAAAGGCGAAGTCACGTCGTTCCAGATGGGCGGTTCGCCAACCCTGACCTTCCCAAGAATCCAGGGCGCGGACGTTGTGGGCCATGTCGTCGCCGTGGGGGAGGGTGTGGATGAGTCACGGATAGGCCAGCGCGGATTGCTGGATTTCAACCTGTATGCTGATGACCGTCCGGATATCAACCTCACTCCGGACTATTACGGCCACGGCGCCGATGGTGGGTTCGCCGAATATATCGCGGTGCCGTCTGATCAGTTCCATCATGTGGAAAATACCGACCTGGCCGACGCCGAGCTCGCATCGATGGGTATGTGCTCCTATCAGACGGCGCTGCACATGCTCACCTCTGCCAGAGTAAAGGCGGGGGAACATATACTGGTCACCGGCGCCAGCGGTGGGGTTGGCACTGCGCTTATCCAGCTATGCCGTGTCATGGGTGCCATTCCCTATGCCCTGAGCCAACAGGACAAAGCAGAAGCACTGGTGAAACTCGGCGCGGCGGCGGTGCTGGATCGCTCGGATATGAGCAGCTTCACGGATAAGGTTCGCGCCGTTACCGGCGGGAGGCCTATTGACGCGGTGATGGATCTGGCCGGTGGCGACATGACCGACAAATTCATCGACACCATGATTTTCGACATGAACAGCCGCGGTGACTATCCCCGTCTCAGCATAGCGGGCGCCAGTGCGGGCAACCTCAGCGAAATCATGTGGACCCGGATCTACCTTTACCAGGTACAGATTTTTGGCGTTTCACACGGCACCCGGGAAGAAGCCGCGCAACTGGTTGCGTGGATCCGCAGCGGCCAGTTAAAGCCGGTGCTGCATGCTGCCTTCAAGCTTTCGGATTTGCACGAGGCAGAACGCTACTTCGTCCACCGTAACAGTAATTACCTTGGCAAAATTGTGATTGTTCCGGACGCCCAGTGGGCCGAGCACGGCGCCCCTTTTGCCCTGGAGAAGAAATGATGCACCCTGAGCTTAACCTGCAACTGATGGATACCCACGCAGGCGGCGATGTGAGCCGGATTGTGACGGGCGGTATTATGCAGCTTCCGGGAGCAACAGTGCGTGCCCAGATGGAATACCTGCGGGATGAGGCAGACGGCCTGCGCAGGCTGCTTCTGCATGAGCCCCACGGTATTCCCGAAATGTCGGTCGATCTGCTGGTGGCACCGAGCGACCCTGAAGCTGTTGCCGGCTACATCATCATGGAGGTGATGGGGTACCCGATATACTCCGGCTCGAACACCATCTGCACCGCCACTGCCGTTCTTGAGACCGGTATTGTGCCCAAGCGGGAAGGCTGGCAGAGCTTCGCGCTGGAAGCGCCGGCAGGGCTTGTCCATATTGATGCACTGGTGCGGGACAACGTAGTGGAAGCCATCACCTGTGAGGGGCTCCCCAGCTATATTGATACGTACAGGGAGACCATTCACGTTCCTTCCATCGGCAACGTTACCTACACGGTTGCCTACAGTGGCGGGTTTTACGCGCTGGTGGATGCCACCAGCCTGGGCTTTTCCCTGACTCTGTCTGAAGAGCGCAGGCTTAGCGAGTGCGCCTATCACATTACCGAAGCGATCCAGGCAGAGCGGGGATTCTCCCACTATACGCTCGGTGATGTGGGGCCCTTGCCGTTTCTCCATTTCATGGGGCCGGTGGAGCAGTTGTCTGATCATTCCTACCGTTCCCGTTCGGCAACCTATGTACATCCTGGCGTG
>JAWWAM010000434.1:0-3065 GCA_033721715.1 Marinobacter sp. | reverse complement strand
TGGACCTGGTCTATCAGCGTGGGCTTTTTCACGCTTCCGGGCGCGCCATGAGTCCCGGCACCACCGAACAGTTGGCCAGTTTCGGGTTGGTTGGCCGACATTTCTTCCGGGGCGACTTTACCGGGCAGGTGTACGCGGACATCAATTCCGGGCGGCTGTTCGACGGCCTTGTTGACGAGTACGGCTGGCACGATATCCGGGTGGAAGGGTTTGATCTGGGCGGCCAGGTCTGGATGACCTTTCGTGACGGCCTGATGACGCAGGTCAGCGGCAAAGTGGCAACGCCTTACTTGCAAATCGGTGCTGGCAGCGAATCGCTGGCGCCCCTCGAGAACATCAGCGCCAGGTTTGGTTGGCGCCGCCAGGATGCTGGGGGCGGCCAGCAATCGGAGCTGGCGGATCAGCCCTGGTTCACCACCGGTGAATTTCATCTCAAGGATCTTCAATGGGAGTGGAACGGCGATCCGGTTCCGCCTTTCAGCATCCGCTTCCGACATGATGAAGACGGCCCGAGGATCATTGCCGACGAACTGTCTCTCCAACCCGTTCGGCGCTTGGTAACCAGTATTGGCGTGCTACCCGACATTGCGTCACGAGCCCTCGAGAACTATCGGCCCACCGGCACGCTGAACCAGTTGGTGCTCCACCTGCCCTCTGAGGGCAAAGGAGAGTTTGAGCTGACGGCACTAATGGACAGTGTTGGTATCCGTGCCTATGGCGGTGCGCCGGCCGTCTCGGGGGTGGACGGCAGTCTGGTCATGAATGACGAAGGTGGCTATGTAGTAGCCCGGAGTGATGAACTGACGCTGGGCTTCCCTGACCTGTTTCGGGGAAACTGGGCACTGCGGGATCTCCAGGCAGGCGTGGCGTGGCGCCTCGAAGGCGACATTATCCGGGTCTATTCTGACGATATCGGGATGGTTTATGGCGAGGCCACAGAGCTGGCCGGCGCGTTCGATCTGCGGATGGACCGCCACGGGGAAGACAATCTTGGCGTCAAGGTCGGCGTTCAGAACGGAACCGTTGAAATGCTTGCGGACTTTGTACCGGTCAAGGCCGTCGCTCCCGAGCTGTATGAATGGCTGACGACCGCGATCAAAGACGTCGAGGTCACCAGCGGACAGTATTTCGGCCATGGGCTGATCAATCGCGACGCCCCACCGGGCTCGTTCGTGTCTTCGATGGTTTACCGTTTCAAGGAGGGCGCCGTACGCTACGACGAACGTTGGCCAGAGGTCACCAACGCTACCGGCACAGTTTACGTTCAGAATGGCCGTACGCGGGTTGAGTTGGAGTCCGCTCGCACGGGCGGGCTCGATCTCGAGCCAGGACAGGTGAGAGTGGAGCCCGAGGGCGGCAATGTCCGAATCAGCGTGGATGCCGCCGCACCGGTGCCAGGCGAGGCGGTGGCCTACTGGATGGAGCACAGTCCGCTGGGTGAGCTGGCCGGGGAAGCTGGGGCGAACATTCAGCTGGATGGCGACTACCACCTTGATCTGGGGCTTGGCCTGCTCCTGGGTTCAGAGGCCCCACCCGACATAAATGCCACAGTCCGGGCCGACGCCGGCACGCTTACGTATGCCCCGGCGGACCTGCAATGGACACAGATCAATGGCGAACTGAGCTTCAGTACCGGGGACGGGTTTTCTGATACGCCTGTCCAGGCTCATTTCCTGGGAGCTCCGGTCTCGGTGCGGTTGCGCCGTGACGAGACTGGAGAAGCACTCAATATCCGGCAGTATGGCCGTCTTGATGTCAGCAATCTGTTGGCTCAGACCGCGCTGCCGGAGGGGACCGGACTCGGGTTGAGTGGGGATACGGGCTACCTGGCAACCCTGGACGTCTCGCCGGGGAAACCCGCTGCCATCAAGCTGTATTCGGACCTGACCGGGCTTGAGGTCAACTGGCCGGACCCCCTGGCAAAGGCGGCGGACGAAGAGGCGCCCCTGAGTGCGTCAATAGAGCCGCGGGACGATGCCGGGATAAACGTTTATGTCGACTGGCCGGACCGGCTGAACCTGGATGTGGCGTGGCAACCGGATAATCTGGAGCTGGCTTTCAACAGCCTGTTTCTGGGCGACCAGCAGCTAACCGGTGTTGACGTTTCTGCACAGCGGATCAATGAGCAGTGGTCTGTTGAGGCGGAGTCCGAGTGGCTTTCCGGGGGGATATACTGGCCTTCGGATGATGGCCCTGTCGTCGTCGACCTGGAGCGGCTGAAACTGGCCCGGGGCAACTCCGACACTGATGACGATATACCGTTGCTGCCCGAACCCGAAGAACAGGTTCGTGCTTTCCGGGAGCTGGGCATGGAGAACTGGCCGGATATCGACCTTCGTATCGCCAGCCTCCAACTCGACGATGATGACGCCGGAGCCTGGACTCTGGGGATTCGCCCGGAGCCTTCGCGACTACTGGTTCAGGATATCGACGGCACGCTCAAATCGCTGGCGCTGGGTGGCCAGTTGATCTGGAGTATTGCCGGGGACCGGGAAACCACTCGGTTCGTTGGTGACATTACCGGGGAGTCCCTTGCGGATCTCGGTAATCTGTTTGGCACCGAGATTCCGTTCCGCAGCGAGAGTACGGCAGTGAACCTGGATATTGACTGGCCGGGTCGCCCCAATGCATTTGATGTGTCGGGGCTGAGCGGGTCAGTGAGTGTACGCTTTGACGACGGGGTTATTCTTGAGAGCAACAATACGGCACAACTGTTCCGGGTATTCAACCTGCTCAACTCCGACACTTTGTGGCGTCGCCTGCAGTTGGATTTTTCCGATCTGTACGAGGCCGGTGTGGCATTTGATGCCATCTCCGGCAAGGCGACCATGATTAATGGCCTGCTGACGCTGGATCCGGAACTCCAGGTGGTGGGTCCTTCCGGTGCTTTCAAGCTAACCGGCACCAGTAACATGATCGAAGAAACTCTGGATATGAGGATGGTGGTGGTCCTGCCCCTGACCCAGAACCTGCCCCTGGCGGCACTGCTGATGGGAGCGGGGGCACCCATCGGGGGCGCACTGTTTGTCCTGGACAAAGTGTTGGGGGATCCATTGAGTAAACTG